>JBKBVC010000032.1:0-9369 GCA_046289805.1 Tabrizicola sp. | reverse complement strand
GATCATCCCCATGCCGAGCGAGACCGCGACGATGAACAGGTTGTTGCGGTTGGTGGCGAAGTTCACCCCCGACAGGATGCGGATGCCGGTGGCGGCGACCATGCCGAACATGACGAGGCCCGCGCCGCCGAGGACCATGGTCGGGACGGATTCGACCAGCGCGCCCATCTTCGGCACGAGGCCGAGGACGATCAGGATGATCCCGCCCGCGACGCAGACGAAGCGCGAGCGCACGCCGGTCACGCCGACCAGGCCCACGTTCTGCGAGAAGGAGGTGTAGGGGAAGGTGTTGAAGATGCCGCCGATCAGGGTGCCGAGACCATCCGTGCGCAGGCCCGCCGACAGCATCGGTTGCGTGACGGGCTTGCCGGTCATGTCTCCCAGCGCGAGGAACATGCCGGTGGATTCGATCATGACGACGATCATCACCAGGGTCATGGTGACGATCATCACCAGGTCGAAGGTCGGCATGCCGAAGTGGAAGGGCGTGATCAGGCCGAACCAGGCGGCGTCGCCGACCTTGGCGAAGGTCATCTTGCCCAGCGCGACCGCAATGATGGCGCCGATGACGATGCCCAGGAGGACCGAGATGTTGGCGATGAACCCCTTGGCAAAGCGGGCGATCATGAGGATCGAGATCAGCACCACTGCCGAAACGGCGATGTTGCCGAGCGGCGCATAGGCCGGGTTCGGCAGCGTGGGCGCGGGGGCGAACTTGGCGGGCAGGTCGGCCACCCCGGTCACGCTGCCGGCGGCCGCGCCTTCGGTCACGGCCTTGAGCCAGTCGGCATGGGCAGGATCGACGATCATCGGCGCGGTCGGACCCACGGGGTTGCCGAAGATCCAGTTGATCCCGATGCGCATGAGGCTCACGCCGATCACCAGGATGATCGTGCCGGTCACCACCGGCGGGAAGAAGCGGAGCATGCGGGAGACAAGGGGGGCGATCAAGATCGAGATCAGGCCGGCGGCGATGATCGCGCCGAAGATCGCGCGGGCGCCGTCCGGCCCAGGGTTCGCGTTGGCCATGGCCACCATCGGGCCGACGGCGGCGAAGGTCACGCCCATCATCACGGGCAGCCTGATCCCGAACCACTGGGTCGCGCCGAGGCTCTGGATCAGGGTGACGAGGCCGCAGACGAAGAGGTCGGCCGAGATCAGGAAGGCCACATCGGCGGGCTCCAGCTTGAGCGCGCGGCCGACGATGAGGGGCACGGCGACGGCGCCGGCATACATGACGAGGACGTGCTGAAGGCCGAGGGTGAAGAGCTTCGGCGGCGGCAGCATCTCGTCCACGGGGTGGACCTGTGAGGTCATCTGCTTCGTTCCTTTCCCTTGGGGCGTTTATCTTCGCGCCGTCTTCGCACTGCCCCTTGGGTGCGATCCGGTTAGGCGGCCCCGTTCAGGGGGCCAGGACCGTCCAGGGTTGGCTGTAACGGTATTCTTCAAGGTTCGGGGTCGGGCCGATGCGGTCCACCACGGCAAAGAGGCCGGGCGCGGACAAGGGCGTCAGCACGCCGTGCCAGGTGCCCCGGTGCAGGTTGATGCCCTGCGCGCCGTTCGTGAGGAAGGCGCGCGGTTCTGCCTGCGGATCGGGCGCGACGATGACGAGGAAAGGGTGTTCCGACATCGGGATGAAGGCCTGCGAGCCCTCGGGGTGGCGCTCGATCAGGTCGAAGCGGTAGGGCAGGGCGCGGGGCTCGGCCCGGAAGATCGAGATGCCGGCGCGGCCTTCGGGACCGAAGTCGAGGCGCGCGCGGTCATGGTGGCGGCGGCACAGACCCTGGTTGATCAGGCGGAAGTCGCCGGTCGCCTCCAGCACGTCGCCGAAGGGGGCGAAGGCTTCGGCTGTGAGGGGGAGGGGGCGGAGCGTTCTCATGCGCTTAGGACCTCTGTCGCGCCGCCGGGGGTTTCACACCCCCGGGCCCCCGTGGGATATTTGTGGACAGATGAAAGGGTCATCTCGGCGGCCCGAAAGCGCCGGGGCCGCGCAGGTTCGCGTGGCGGTTCACGTCCTTGTAGAGCAGATAGCGGAAGCGCCCCGGTCCGGCGGCATAGCAGGCCTGGGGGCAATAGGCCCTGAGCCACATGAAATCGCCGGCCTCGACCTCGACCCAGTCGCGGTTGAGCTTGTAGACCGCCTTGCCTTCCAGGACATAGAGCCCGTGTTCCATCACATGGGTTTCCTCGAAGGGAATCGTGCCGCCGGGCTGGAAGGTGACGATGTTCACATGCGCGTCGTGGCGCAGGTCGTCTGGCTCGACGAAACGGGTGGTGCCCCAGCGTTCGCCCGTGTCGGGCATCCAGCGGATCGGCACGTCGCGTTCGTTGATGACGATCGGCTCGGGCAGGGGGATGCCGGGGGCGGGTTCGTAGAGCTTGCGAAGCCAGTGGAAGGTCGCGGGCCGCGCGCCCTCGGCGAGAAGCGTCCAGGGGGTGCCGGGCGGGATGTAGGCGTATGAGCCTTGCTCCATCTCGTAGCCGGTGCCGCCGATGGTGAGCGTGGCCAGGCCGCCGGTGAAGAACAGCCAGTGTTGCGCGCCCGCCTCCGGATCCGGCGCGTCCGAGCCGCCGCCTGGGGCGACCTCCATCACATACTGGCTGAAGGTCTCGGCAAAGCCCGACATGGGGCGCGCGATCAGCCAGAGGCGGGTCCGGGTCCAGCCGGGCAGGCAACTGGTGACGATGTCGGAGAAGCAGCCGCGGGGAATGAAGGCATAGGCCTCGGTGAAGACGGCGCGCTGGGTCATCAGCGCGGTCTGGGGGGGCAGGCCCCCGGGCGGGGCGTAGTAGGAGCCGGTCATGGCAGCTGGTCCTTCAGGCGAAGCTCGGCGATCCGTTCCACCTGGGCGCAGGCGGTGGCGAATTCGGTCGGCGTGTCGTTCTGGATGCGGGTCTCGAAGGCCGTGAGGATCGAGGCCTTGGTGTTGTCGCGCACGGCGATGATGAAGGGGAAGCCGTGCTTGGTGACATACTCTTCGTTCAGCCGCTGGAAGCGGCTTCGCTCATCGTCGGTGAGCGCGTCGAGGGCGGCGCTGGCCTGTTCGGCGGTGCTTTCGGGCGTGAGCCGTTTCGCGGCGGCCAGTTTGCCCGCGAGGTCGGGATGCGCGCGCAGGACGCCAAGGCGTTCCTCGGCAGAGGCCGAGCGGAAGATGCGGGCCAGCGCATTGTGCAGGCCCGCAGCCGAATCGTGAGCCGGGCCGAGTTCCAGCGCCCAGGCGCGCTCGGCGATCCAGGGCGAATGTTCGAAAATGGAACCGAAGCGTTCCACGAAGCGTTCGCGCGACATCTGCGATGGACGCTCGAACCGCTTGTGTGGATGTGTCTTTCGCCAATGCTCGGCAATGTCGATCCGGCGCGGAAACCAGACGCCCGTGTGGGATTTCGCGTAGTCCAGGAACCGCTTGAGCCCGGCGCTCTTCCCAGGCCGGCCGATCAGCCGGCAATGCAGGCCGATCGAGAACATTTTGGCCGCCCCCGCCACGCCCTCGGCATAAAGCGTGTCGAAGCTGTCCTTGAGATACTGGAAGAACTGTTCGCCCGTGATGTAGCCTGGTGCGGTGGCAAAGCGCATGTCGTTGGCTTCGAGCGTATAGGGGATCACCAGCTGGTCGTGGTCGCCGAACTCGCGCCAGTAGGGCAGGTCGTCGTCGTAGGTGTCGGAAATCCAGGCGAGCCGCCGGGTTTCGGCGGTCAGCCGCACCGTGTTCATCGAGCAGCGCCCGGTATACCAGCCCTGCGGGGGGGCGCCCACCACTTCCTCGTGCAGGCGGAAGCTTTCCGCGATCTGGGCGGCCTCCTCGGCCTCGGTCATGTCGCGGTGATCGACCCATTTCAACCCGTGGCTGGCGATCTCCCACCCCGCGGCCTTCATCGCGGCCACCTGTTCGGGGTTCCGCGCGAGCGCCGAGGTCACGCCATAGACCGTGACGGGAATCTCCATTTCGGTGAACAGCCGGTGGAGCCGCCAGAACCCGGCACGCGCGCCGTAATCGTAGAGCGACTCCATGTTCCAGTGCCGCTGGCCCGGCCAGGGCTGGGCGCCGGCGATGTCAGAGAGGAAGGCCTCGGACTGCGCGTCACCGTGCAGCAGGCAGTTCTCGCCGCCCTCTTCGTAGTTGAGCACGACAGAGACGGCGATCCTTGCCCCGCCAGGCCAGCGGGCGTCGGGGGGATTGGGGCCGTGGCCACGGAAATCGCGGGGGTAGCGGTTCACGGATGCTCTCCTTTCCGGTGAGACTAGGCGAGATTGGCGGAAGATATTTTCAGGATTTCACGAAAGGTCATATGCCGGGACCGCCGGGTCGCGGCGGGGCGGGTTTCGTGCTTTGATGCGGGGGTGACCGAGGGAGAACGATCATGGGGCGACTTTCGACGCATGTGCTGGACACGGCCAGGGGCAGGCCCGCGGCTGGGGTCAGGATCATGCTCTACCGGATCTCCGGGCAAAGTCACCGCAAGGTGAAGGAGGTCGTCACCAACCATGACGGACGGACCGATGGCCCGCTGCTGGAGGGGGCGGCGCTGGAGGTTGGGAAATACGAGCTGGTCTTTTGCGCCGGCGATTATCTGCGGGCCAGCGGGCAGGCGGGGGAAGGTGTTCTTTTCCTTGACGAAATTCCGATCCGTTTCGGAGTTTCGGATGCGGACCAGCACTACCATGTGCCGCTCCTGATCTCTCCTTTCGGCTATTCGACCTACCGGGGGTCCTAGGCGGCGCGCCTTCTGCCCGGAAAAGGTCGTGAAAGCGTCACTTGCGGTTTGTGCCGGAGGCGCATTATCTGGCGACAGATTTTTTCGCCTTGAGGAGAACCGCATGTTTCGGATGAAAAGTTTCGCAGCAGCCCCTGTCATCGCACTATTGCTGGGCGGCACCGCCCATGCCGCGCTGACCGCGGACCAGGTGTGGCAGTCCTGGAAGGATGCCGGTGCGCTGGTCGGCCTGAAGGTTTCCGCCGCGACCGAGAACAATTCGGGCGGCGTGCTGACGCTGAACGGCGTGACGATCGCGCCCGAAGGGATGAGCGGTCTGACCATCTCGGACATGGTGCTGACCGAACAGTCGGACGGGTCGGTGTCCATCGCCCCCGGCGCCGATATCGGCATCTCGATGACCGGCGATACCGAGGGTTCGGTCAAGGTGAGCCATGACGGGCTGACCCTGACCGCACGCGAGGCGAACGGCGGCGTGGCCTATGACTATGCGGCGGCCAAGCTGGACGTGACCTATGACAGCAGCTATCCGGGCATGTCCTTCGACGGCAGCGAGGCGCCGAAGATCACCGCCTCGGGCGATTTCGGGTTCACCAACCTGGCCGGCACCTATTCCGACACGCCCGGCACGAACCGGACCTTCGGATTTAGCATCAAGGCGGACGAGCTGGCCTATTCCACCCAGTCGGACGATCCCGGGATGGAGCTGAAGCAGACCTCGACCAGCGCCACCCAGGACATCGACATGTCGCTGACCTTCGCGCTGCCCACGACCATCTCGCTTGCCGCGATGCAGTCGCCGGCCGATTTCGGCACCGCGCTGAACGAGGGGCTGAGCATCAGCCTTGCCATGAAGCAGGGTGAGTCCTCTGGGACGATGAAGCAGGAAAGCCCCTATCTTCCCTTGGACCTGACGATGAAGGCCGGCGGCGGCGAGGGCTCGGCCGTGTTCAACAAGGATACATTCTCGGTCAAGTCCTCGGCCACCGGGCTGGACATCGAATCCGCTCCGGGCACGATGCCGGTGCCGGTGAAGCTGGTCTCGGGGCCGATGGAATTCGCGATGACCTCGCCGGTGATCGCGAAAGAGGCGGCGGGCGACTATGGCCTTGTGCTGAAGCTCAGCCAGTTCAGCCTGAACGAGGAAGCCTGGGCGCTGTTCGACCCCAAGGGCGCACTGAAGCGGGATGCGGCCGATATCGCTATCGACATCTCGGGCAAGGCCAGGATGGACGTGCCGGCGATGATCGCCGCGGACGAGGCCGGCGGGCCTCCGGTCGTTCCGCAACCGGAGAGCCTGAACATCACCGAGCTTGGCGTGAAGGTGGCGGGGGCGGTGCTGGCGGCGACCGGGGCCTTCACCTTCGACAATTCGACGGGCATGCCGATGCCGCTGGGCGAGGCGAATGTCTCGGTCACCGGGGCCAATGCGCTGATCGACGGGCTGATCGCCACGGGTCTGATCACCGAAGAGGATGCGATGGGGGCGCGGATGATGATGGGCATGTTCATGGTGCCCGGCGCCAATCCCGACGAGATGACCTCGAAGATCGAGGCCAAGGAAGGGATGCAGATCCTGGTGAACGGCCAGCCGCTGCCGATGTGATCCTGGGGTGATCCCGGGCTTGCGGATCAAGGGGGCGGGGCTGCGGTCCCGCCCCTTGTCATTGCCGCGCCGTGAAGCACCCTAGCCGGTGGCACGGCGGAGTTCGTCGCGGATCTGCGCGGCCATGTAGTCGGTGAAGAGCTGGACCTTGGGGTCTTTCAGCCTGCGGTGCTGGCTGAGAGCCGAAAGCTGGATCGGCAGGGGCGGCGTGGCGGTGGCGACAGGGACGAGGCGACCCTCGCGCAGGTGCTCGGCCACCTCGAACAGCGGTTTCAGCACGATGCCGCGTCCGTCCAGCGCCCAGCCGGTCAGCACGTCGCCGTCATCCGACTCGAAGGGCCCGGTGATCTCGAAGCGGCGCGGGCCTTCGGGGGTTTGCAGGGTCCACTGGAATTCCTTGGCGCCGGGATAGCGCAGGTTCAGGCAGTCGTGTCGGTCGGCGACCAGCGCAGCGCCATCGGCGGGCATCCCGCGGCGGGCGACATAGGCGGGCGAGGCGCAGAGCAGGCGCGGGCAGTCGGCGATGGTGCGGACCTTCAGCGTGGAATCCTCGAGCAGCCCGAGGTGGAAGGCCACGTCGATCCCTTCGGCCACCACGTCCACCCCCCGGTCGGACAGGCGCAGCCGCACGTCGATCTGGGGGTAGAGGTCCTTGAAGGCCGGCACTCGGGGGGCGATCAGACGGCGGCCGATGCCAAGCGGGGCCGCGACGAAGATCGTGCCGCGCGGGTTCTGCGTCACGTCCATCACGGCGGCTTCGGCATCGTCGATGGCTTCCAGCACCCGGCGGGCGCCGTCATAGAAGATGCGCCCGTTCTCGGTCGGTTGCAGGCTGCGCGTGGTGCGGGAGAAGAGGCGCACGCCGACGTGCTTCTCCAGCTCGGAGATCCGGGCCGAGGCGACGGCGGGCGAAGTGCGCTGATCGCGGGCAGCGGCCGACATGCTGCCCAGTTCATAGACGCGGACGAACATGCGGATGTTGTTCACATAGGACATTCTTCGGCACCGCTTGAAAGTGATCCGGGCTTTCGATGGATTAACAGAAAGGTGACGCAGGTTATAGCGTTTCGCAACTTCGGGGAGGGACGGGCGATGTATGACTGGGTCGTTCTGTGGGAATGGGTCGAGATCGCAGCGCGCTGGCTGCATGTGATCACCGCCATCGCCTGGATCGGGTCGAGCTTCTATTTCATCGCGCTGGACCTTGGGCTGCACCGGGACCGCAACCTTGAAAGCGGCGCGGATGGCGAGGAATGGCAGGTCCACGGCGGCGGGTTCTACCGCATCCAGAAATACCTGGTGGCGCCAGCCTCGATGCCGGACCACCTGGTCTGGTTCAAGTGGGAAAGCTATGCGACCTGGCTGAGCGGCTTCGCCATGCTGGTGCTGGTCTATTACCTCGGGGCCGAGCTGTTCCTGATCGATCCGGGCGTGATGGAGCTGTCGGTCTGGCAGGCGGTGGCGATCTCGCTGGCCTCGCTGGCCTTCGGCTGGGTCGCCTACAACACGATCTGCAAGGTCTTCGTGAACGCGGATCAGAACCTGCTGATGGTGGCGCTGTTCGCGCTGCTGGTCGGGATGAGCTGGTTCTACACCCAGGTGTTCAGCGGACGGGCGGCGATGCTGCATCTGGGGGCCTTCAACGCCAGCATCATGACCGGGAACGTCTTCTTCATCATCATGCCCAACCAGCGCGTGGTGGTGGCGGACCTGAAGGCCGGACGCAAGCCCGACCCGAAATACGGCAAGATCGCCAAGCAGAGGTCCACCCACAACAACTATCTGACGCTGCCGGTCGTCTTCCTGATGCTGTCGAACCACTACCCGCTGGTCTTCGCGACCGAGTACAACTGGATCATCGCCAGCCTCGTCTTCCTGATGGGCGTGACGATCCGGCACTGGTTCAACACCCGGCATGCGCGGAAGGGCAACCCGCACTGGACCTGGCTGGTGACGGTCCTCTTGTTCCTCGCCATCGCCTGGCTGTCCACCGCGCCGATGCGCACGGCCGACGGAGAGGCGAAGCTGGAGGGCGCGGCGCTGGTCTATGCCGCAGCGCCCGGCTTCGAGGAGGTGGTGGGAATCGTGCAGGGCCGCTGTTCGATGTGCCACGCGGCCGAGCCGGGCTGGGAAGGGCTTCACTGGCCGCCGAAGGGCGTGGTTCTGGAGACCGAAGCCCAGATTGCGCACGAGGCGCGGCGGATCTATCTGCAGGCAGGTGTGACCCACGCCATGCCGCCGGGCAACCTGAGCTACATGGAGCCCGAGGAACGCGCGAAGATCGTGGACTGGTTCCGCAAGGCGGGCACGCAGGACCCGATCTGAGCGGCAGAACCCTTCGAAGGGTCTTGCAAGTTCCTGCGAAGGAATGTGCGTCAGCCCTCGGATCGCCCGGTGCCTTCCCTGTCCTTCGGATACTGCCGCAGGCCCGGAAATCCGGGCAGCCAGTCCTCGCGCCGGATGGTCCAGAGCTCATAGGTCGGGCGGAAGCGCGAAGGTTCGTCCAGGCAGCCGAGGTTGATGCCGATCTCGTCGCCAATATGGGCATAGACCTGCGAGCCGCAGGTCGGGCAGAAACTGCGGTCGCGGTAATGGTGCGCTTGACCGGTGATCGTCACGGCGGTTTCGGGAAAGATCGCCGAGGCATGGAACAGGGCGCCGTGGCTCTTGCGGCAGTCCAGGCAATGGCAGAGGCCGACGCGCCAGGGCTTGCCCCTTGCCGCGAAACGCAACGCACCGCAGAGGCAGCCGCCGGTGATCTGGTCCATCTTCCCTCCACTGGTCGTTCGACTTCGTGGCTCCTCGCTCTGCCAAGCCGACAAGAAGCCGGAGGCGCACGAAGCGGGCTCAGTCGCCCAGTTTGGCGTGCACCTCGTCCAGATCGACCGGACCCTTCGGCAGCTTGTTGGCCGGATTCTCGAAATCATAGCGGAAGAGCTGGAAGTCGCGCTTGTAGATTTCCCACATCAGATGCATCGACAGGTCGTCGAAATAGGCCTCGACCGGGTGGGCGCGTTTCGGCCCGTGGCCTTCGCTTTCGTTGAAGCGGG
>JBKBVC010000438.1:0-2003 GCA_046289805.1 Tabrizicola sp. | reverse complement strand
GGACGTGTTCCTGGCCGCCGCCGCCTACCAGCAGCTGGCCGATGCCACCGACGCGCCGATCCATCTGGGGATCACCGAGGCCGGGGGGCTGGTGTCCGGCACGGTCAAATCGGCCATCGGTCTGGGCAACCTGTTGTGGATGGGGATCGGCGACACGATCCGGGTGTCGCTGTCGGCCGATCCGGTCGAGGAGGTCAAGGTCGGCTACGAGATCCTGAAGTCGCTGGGTCTTCGGCACCGGGGGGTGACGATCATCTCGTGCCCGTCCTGCGCGCGGCAGGGGTTCGATGTCATCAAGACCGTCGCGGCGCTTGAGGAACGGCTGGCGCATGTCACGACCTCGATGTCGCTGTCGATCATCGGCTGCGTGGTGAACGGCCCTGGCGAGGCGCTGATGACCGACATCGGCTTTACCGGCGGCGGCGCGGGGAAGGGGATGGTCTATCTGGCCGGCAAGCAGGACCATACCCTGTCGAACGAGCGGATGATCGACCACATCGTCGAACTGGTCGAGAAGAAGGCCGCCGAGATCGAGGCGGCGGAGAAGCTGGCGGCCGAGTAACCCAGGATTCCTTGTCGAAGACGTCTGGGTCCGGCGTTTCAGTCTTCGCCCATTTCCCGCACCAGGTGGTCGATGAAGGCCCGCAGGCGCGCGGTGACGGACTGGGCGGAAGGGTAGACGAAATAGATCGCCTTCCGCGGCGTGGACCAGTCGGGCAGCACGCGCACCAGGCGCCCGGCGGCGAGGTCGGAGCGGCAGACGATGCCGGGCAGGGCGCCGATGCCCGCCCCCGCCACCACAGCGTCGCGCACCGCCAGATGCGAGCCAAGCCGCAGGGGCGGCTCGAAGGGCAGGACGACCTCTTCCTTGCCGTTCTGCAAGGGCAGGCCGCCCGGCCAGGGCATGGCAAGGCCGACAAGGTCGAAGCGGGCCAGATCCTCGGGCCGGCGCAGACTGTCGAGACCGGGCAGATCGGGTGCGGCCACCATCATCGCCTGGCCATGGGTCAGGCGGCGGGCGACCTGGCTGGAGTCTTCCAGAGGGCCGAAGCGGAGGCAGCCGTCGAAGCCTTCCTCCAAGAGGTCGGGCGCGCGGTCGAGGAAATGGATTTCCAGCGTCACCTCGGGATGGAGCTTGCGGAACCGGGCGGCGATGGCGCCGATCAGGAGGTTGCCGAAGCTTTGTGGCACCGCCAGCCGCAGATGCCCGCGCGGAGTGCCGCCGGATTCGCCAAGCGCCCGGCGGATGTCCTCGGCCTCGCCCAGAAGCCGCTCGGCGCGTGCAGCCAGCACCTCGCCTTCCTGCGTGGGCCGCAACGTCCGGGTGGAGCGCTCGATCAGCCTGACGCCAAGGTCGGCCTCAAGATCGGCGATGCGCTTCGACAGGGTGGATTTCGGCACCCGCAGCGCCAGGGCGGCGGCCGAGAACGAGCCTTCGCGCAGGACGGTGCGAAAGCCGCGAAGCGCGGTGAGGTCAAGATCATTGTCCATTATTCGGAACGCACCTTGCAGAAATGGCCGACTGGTCCATGATCGTGGATTTTGGCAAAGTGCACAAGACACCTGCCAAGGATTCCACATGCAACCGACTTCCGAAGCGCCGCCCTCGCGTGCGGTGACGCTGGCCGTTCTGGGCCTGGCCTCGATGACGATCATGGCGAATGCGACCGTCGCGTCCTCGCTGCCGGGCCTGCGCGCACATTATGCCGACATTCCCCATATCGACACGCTGGCGGGGATGATCGTGACCTTGCCCTCGCTGGCCATCGTGCTGTCGGCCGGGGCGATGGGCCTGCTGATAGACCGCTGGGACCGGCAGAAGCTGCTTCTCTTGACGGCGGGTCTCTATGCCATCGGGGGGACCTCCGGCCTTTGGGCGGAGAGCCTCTGGGGCATGCTGGCGGGGCGGCTGGCGCTGGGGCTGGGGGTGGCCGGGACGATGAACCTGGGCATGACCTGGGCCTCGGACCTCTGGCAGGGGCCGGCGCGGGCGCGGTTCCTGG
>JBKBVC010000031.1:0-9436 GCA_046289805.1 Tabrizicola sp. | reverse complement strand
GAAGATGGCGCCGAACCCGATCATCTTCGCGCTGGCCAACCCCACGCCCGAAATCCTGCCCGACGAGGCGCGGAAGGTGGCCCCAGGCGCGATCATCGCCACGGGACGCAGCGATTTCCCGAACCAGGTCAACAACGTCCTCTGCTTCCCCTTCATCTTCCGGGGCGCCCTGGACGTGGGTGCCACCACGATCAACGACGAAATGGAGCTCGCCTGCATCGAGGGCATCGCGGCGCTCGCCCGCGCCACGACCAGCGCCGAGGCCGCCGCAGCCTACCGGGGCGAGACCCTGGCCTTCGGCCCCGACTACCTGATCCCGAAACCCTTCGATCCCCGGCTGATCGGCACCGTCGCCTCGGCCGTCGCGCGCGCGGCGATGGAAACCGGGGTGGCGACCCGCCCCATCGCCGACCTCGACGCCTACAAACGCAAGCTTGACGGCTCGGTGTTCAAGTCCGCGCTTCTCATGCGCCCGGTGTTCGAGGCCGCCCGCACCGCCTCGCGCCGGATCGTCTTTGCCGAGGGCGAGGACGAGCGGGTGCTGCGCGCGGCCAACGCGATCCTTGAGGAGACGACCGAAGTCCCGATCCTGATCGGTCGCCCCGAAGTGGTCGAGGCGCGCTGCGAACGGTTCGGCCTGCCGATCCGGCCGGGCCGCGACTTCCACCTGGTGAACCCGGAAAACGACCACCGCTACCGCGATTACTGGGGCACCTATCACGACCTCATGGCCCGCCGCGGCGTCACGCCCGACATCGCCCGCGCGGTGATGCGGACGAACACTACCGCCATCGCCGCGATCATGGTCCACCGCGAGGAAGCCGACAGCATGATCTGCGGCACCTTCGGCCAGTTCAACTGGCACCTCGGCTACGTCCGCCAGATCCTCGCACGCGGCGGCCTGCACCCGGTGGGCGCGCTGTCGATGATGATCCTGGAAGACGGCCCGCTCTTCATCGCCGACACCCATGTCCATCCCGAACCCACGCCGCAGCAGATCATGGAAACCGTGATCGGCGCGGCGCGGCATGTCCGGCGCTTCGGCCTGACGCCGAAGATCGCGCTCTGCACGCAAAGCCAGTTCGGCAACATGGACAACGCCAGCGCCCGCCGGATGCGCGAGGCGCTGGAGCTTCTGGACCAGCGCGAGCCCGATTTCGCCTACGAGGGCGAGATGAACATCGACGCCGCTCTCGACCAGTCGATCCGCGATCGCCTCCTGCCGGGCTCCCGCTACGAAGGGGCCGCGAACGTCCTGGTGTTCGCCTCTTCCGAAGTCGCCTCGGGCGTCCGCAACATCTTGAAGGTCAAGGCCGGCGGGCTGGAGGTCGGCCCGATCCTGATGGGCATGGGCAACAAGGCCCACGTCGTCACCCCCGCCATCACCGCGCGCGGCCTGCTGAACATGTCCGCCATCGCGGGGACGCCCGTGGCGCATTACGGCTGACGCCGCCGCGTTCGACAAGCCGCCGCGCGAATCGTCCCTGGCCCCTGCGCAGGGAAATTTTGCAAACCCCGCCGGTCCGCGCCGGGGTTCTGGCAGCGAAGCCAAGGTTTGCAAATCTTCCTGTCCGCAAACAGGAAAATCTGCAAAGATGTCGTGCCCTGTTCCCGGTAACAGCGTTGCCACAAACCCCCGCCCTGCCGTAACACCGTCGCGAGGAGACGCCGGCGGGGGGAGATCGCGATGGGCTATGCGCAGGTATATGGGCAGTGGCAGGAAGACCCGGAAGGGTTCTGGATGGGGGCCGCGGGCGGGATCGACTGGGTTGCGAAACCCACCCGCGCGCTCGACGCCTCCCGCGCGCCGCTCTACGAATGGTTCACCGATGCTCAGGTCAACACCTGCTGGAACGCCGTGGACCGCCACGTCATCGCCGGCCGCGGCAAGCAGCCCGCGATCATCCACGACAGCCCGGTCACCGGCACCAAGCACGTCATCACCTATGCCGAACTCCGGGACCGCGTCGCCCGCCTTGCGGGTGCGCTCAAGGCCCGCGGCATCGAAAAGGGCGACCGCGTCATCATCTACATGCCCATGGTCCCCGAGGCGCTCGAGGCGATGCTCGCCTGCGCCCGGCTCGGCGCGATCCATTCCGTCGTCTTCGGCGGCTTCGCGGCGCATGAACTCGCCGTCCGCATCGACGACTGCACCCCCAAGGCGATCATCGCCGCCTCCTGCGGGATCGAGCCCAGCCGCGTCGTCCACTACAAACCCCTGCTCGACGCCGCCATCGACCAGGCCACCCACAAGCCCGACTTCTGCGTGATCTTCCAGCGCGAGCAGGAAGTCGCGAAACTCACCCCCGGCCGTGACTTCGACTGGCACGCCTTCCAGCACGGTGTCGCGCCCGCCGACTGCACCCCCGTCGCGGGCAACCACCCGGCCTATATCCTTTACACCTCTGGCACCACCGGAGCGCCCAAGGGCGTGGTCCGCCCCACCGCCGGGCACCTCGTGGCGCTGAACTGGACCATGCGCGCGATCTACAACTGCGGCGCGGGCGACGTGTTCTGGGCCGCCTCGGACGTGGGCTGGGTCGTCGGCCACAGCTACATCTGCTACGGCCCGCTGATCGCCGGCTGCACCACCGTCGTCTACGAAGGCAAGCCCGTCGGCACCCCCGACGCCGCCGCCTTCTGGCGCGTCATCAACGAACACAAGGTCCGCAGCTTCTTCACCGCCCCGACCGCCCTTCGCGCCATCAAGCGCGACGACCCGGACGGCAAGCTGGTCCCGCCGCTGCCCACGCTCCAGGCCCTTTACCTTGCGGGCGAACGCGCCGACCCCGACACGATCCACTGGGCGCAGACTCACCTCAAGGTCCCGGTGATCGACCACTGGTGGCAGACCGAGACCGGCTATGCCATTGCCGCCAATCCCCTCGGGATCGAACACCTGCCGGTCAAGATCGGCTCGCCATCCGTCCCCATGCCCGGCTTCGACGTGCAGGTCCTCGACGAAGGCGGCCACCCCGTCTCCCCCGGCACCCTCGGCGCCATCGCGATCAAGCTGCCGCTCCCCCCCGGCACCCTGCCCACCCTCTGGAACGCCGAGGACCGCTTCCGCAAGTCCTACCTGAACCACTTCCCCGGCTATTACGAAACCGGCGACGCGGGCTATGTCGATGAGGACGGCTATCTCTACATCATGGCGCGCACCGACGATGTCATCAACGTCGCCGGCCATCGGCTCTCCACCGGTGCGATGGAGGAGGTGCTGGCCTCCCACAAGGACGTGGCCGAATGTGCGGTGATCGGAGTCGCAGACGAGCTGAAGGGCCAGTCGCCGCTAGGCTTCCTCTGCCTTAACAAGGGCTCGAACCGCCCGCATGACGAGGTGGTCAAGGAATGCGTGCAACTGGTCCGTGACCGGATCGGCCCGGTTGCCGACTTCAAGCGCGCTGTCGTGGTGGACCGCCTGCCCAAGACCCGCTCGGGCAAGATCCTGCGCGGCACCATGGCCAAGATCGCCGACGGGACGCCCTGGAAGATGCCCGCGACCATCGACGACCCGGCGATCCTGGACGAGATCACCCAGGCGTTGCGATCGCTCGGTCTCGCGCGCGGCTGACGCGAAACGCGCTGGACAGGCGCCCGGATCTGCGGCAACCTTTGCATTATGCAAAGAAATGCTTCGCATTTCGAGACGATTCCCCGATGACTCGGCCGTCAGGCAAGCTTGAGGCCCTGTCAGACCTGTATCAGGCCGTCGCGGCGGTGCGGCCGTTCCTGACCACCTCTGACGAGCAGGCCGCGCTTCAGCTGATCGAAGAGACGATGGCGCGCCTGTCCGATCCGCAGCCATCGCTCGCCTCGGGCCTGAAGCAGTTCGATGCCACACGGCTGCACCAGCTTCTGCAGATCACGGGGCCCGAGCTTGCGGCCGAGTTGCTGATGCGCCTCACCGATGATCTGACCGCCACCGAGGCCAAGCTGGCCAAGGCCGCGGGTGATCTGGACTGGAAGGTGCTGCGCGAGGGCAGCCATGTGCTGATCTCGCTGTCCGGGTCGGTCGGCGCGATTTCGTTGCAGGCGATGGCGGAAAGCCTGAACGCCATAGCCCATGCCCGGGACCACGGTGCGCTCGACCGGCTGATGCCGCCGCTTGCGGGCGAACTTGCCGTGCTGATCCGCCTGATTCGATCCACCAAGCCGCCCGAAGGGTCTGCCGCGTGAAACCCGTCCCCTCCCAGTCCCGGCCATCGGTCCTCCTCGTCGAGGACACCCTGTCACTGCAAATGGTCTACCGCTCGATCCTGGCCACCGCCGGGCACAGGGTGGCCGTGGCGGGAACAGCCGAGGACGGCTTGCAGCAATTCCGCCTGCACCGCCCGCCGGTCGTCCTTCTGGACCTGATCCTGCCCGACCGCGACGGGCTCGAGGTGATGCGGGACATCCAGGCGATCCAGCCGGAAACCCGGGTGATCGCGATCACCGCCAACGGTTCGGTCAGCCGCGCGGTCGAGGCGATGCGCGCCGGGGCGAATGATTTCCTCGTCAAGCCCTTCGACGAGGGACGCTTCCTCTCGGTCGTCCAGAACGCCCTGGCCGAGGCGGCGCCCCGCGAGCCCGGAAAGGCAGACAGCCAGCTTGCCGCGCGCAGCCGCGATCCGGCCGAGGTCGCGGAAAACTCGGGCTTCATCGGCTCGTCGGAGGCGATGAAGCGCATCCACCTGACCATCGGCTCGGTCGCGCGGTCGATGGCGACCGTGTTCATCACCGGCGAAAGCGGCACCGGCAAGGAACTCTGCGCCCTTGCCGTCCACGCCAATTCCAACCGCGCCAATGGCCCCTTCATCGCGCTGAACTGCGGCGCGATCCCGCAGGACCTTCTGGAATCCGAAGTTTTCGGCCACATGAAGGGCAGCTTCACCGGTGCGATTTCCGACAAGCAGGGCGCCGCCCAGGCCGCCGACGGCGGGACGCTGTTCCTGGACGAGATCTGCGAGATGGCGCCGGCCTTGCAGACAAAGCTCCTGCGCTTTCTCCAGACCTCCACCGTCCAGCCCGTGGGTGCGACGCGGCCGCGCAAGGTCAACGTCCGCATCATCTGCGCGACGAACCGCGACCCGCTGGATGCCGTCCGTCGCGGGCATTTCAGCGAAGACCTCTACTACCGGCTCTACGTCGTGCCGATCCACATGCCGCCCCTTCGGGAACGAGGCAACGACGTGATCGAGATCGCCGAGGCCGCCCTCGCGCGGTTTGCCCAGGAAGAGGGGCGGGTGTTCCAGGGGCTTGCCCCCGCGACACGCGCGCTCATGCAATCGCTGCCCTGGCCGGGGAACGTGCACCAGCTTCTGAACGTGATGCGCAACGTGGTGGTGCTGAACGAGGGCGGCTGGGTCACGCCCGACATGCTTCCGCCCGGCCTGGCAGAAGAAGGGCGCGAACCCGAACCGATGCCGATGCCGATGACCGCCCCGGACGCGCTCAGCACCGACAGCCTTCTTGGCCTGCCCCTGGCCGAGGCCGAACGCCGCCTGATCGAGGCGACGCTGGCCCTGCATGGCGGCTCGATTCCCAAGGCCGCGCGGGTGCTCGATGTCTCGCCCTCGACGCTCTACCGCAAGATCGAGGCGTGGAACGCGAAGGCCAGCTAGCGGCCGACGCCGACATAGGCCGTGAAGCCCGCTGCGCGCACCTCAGCCGGATCGTAGATGTTGCGCAGGTCGGCCATCTGCGGCGTGGCCATCTTGCGGGCCAGCTTCGCCAGGTCGAGTCCGCGGAATTCGTTCCATTCCGTCAGCAGCACGACAAGGTCGGCCTCGTTGGCGGCCTGATAGGGGTTGTCCACCCATTTCACGCCGGGCAGCAGTGCCTCGCCTTCATGTCTGCCCTGCGGATCGCTGACGCGGACCTTTGCGCCTCCGCCCACCAGCGCCGGGACGATGGTCAGCGAGGGGGCCTCGCGCATGTCGTCGGTGTTGGGCTTGAAGGTGACACCGAGGACGGCGATCGTCTTGTCGCGGACCGAGCCGCCGCAGAGATCGACGATCTTGTCGATCATCCGCCGCTTCACCTCCTCGTTGACCTTGATGACGGTCTCGACGATCTGCATCGGCACGGCATGATCCTGCCCGATCCGGGCCAGAGCCTTGGTATCCTTGGGAAAACAGCTGCCGCCATAGCCGGGGCCGGCGTGCAGGAACTTGTCGCCGATCCGCCCGTCCATGCCGATACCCTTGGCCACGGTCTTGACGTCGGCGCCCACCCTTTCGCACAGGGCGGCGATCTCGTTGATGAAGGTGATCTTGGTGGCCAGGAAGGCGTTCGCCGCATACTTGATCAGCTCGGCGCTTTCGAGCCCGGTATACACCATCGGGAACTCGCGCAGGGACAGCGGCCGGTAGAGTTCGGCCATCACCTTTCGGGCGCGGGGGCTTTCGACGCCCACCACCACGCGGTCGGGATGCATGAAATCGTCGATCGCTGCGCCCTCGCGCAGGAATTCCGGGTTCGAGGCGACATCGAACTCCGCCGCCGGGTTGGCCGCGCGTATCGCCTCGGCCACCTTGCGGTTGGTGCCGACCGGCACGGTGGACTTGGTGACGACGACCGCATAGCCGGTCAGCGCCCGCCCGATCTCGGCCGCTGCGGCCATCACGTAGGTCAGGTCGGCATGGCCATCGCCGCGGCGCGTGGGCGTGCCCACCGCGATGAACACCGCCTCGGCGCCATCCACCGCTGCGGCGAGGTCGGTCGTGAAGCTCAGCCGTCCGGCGCCCGCGTTCTTGGCGATCAGCGCCTCGAGCCCCGGCTCGAAGATCGGCACTTCTCCACGGTTCAGCCGTTCGATCTTGCCCGCGTCGCGGTCGACGCAGATCACCTCATGCCCGAAATCCGAAAAGCACGCGCCCGAGACCAGCCCGACATATCCCGTCCCGATCATTGCGATGCGCATGACAATGCCCCTTCCAAGATGGGCGCATGTCTATGCAGCAGGCAGAGGGGTGTCAAATCCCGGACCGGGCCGTGCGGGCCGGCCCGCCCGCGAACTAGATCCGCTCGGGTTTCGGGAAGCGGGCCTTCACCCGCGCCACCGCCTCCAGCCAGTCCTCGCGCGAGGCTTCGCCGCGCTGCCAGCGAAAGAACTGCGGATCCGCTTCGACGCTCAGCGCCTCTCGCACCGCCTCGCTGCGCTGCTGCAAGGCCGTCTGATATTCCGCCTCGGCGGCTTCGGCCTGCGCTTCCGGCGTTGGCGCCTCGGGCTTCACCGGGCCGCGCGCCACCCATTTTCCGCGCGCCGTCCGGCGATGCGTGGCCAGGAACTCGATCGTCAGGCCCTCGACCGGCTCGCTGTCGGCACGCGGGGCGTCGCCGATCCAGCCGGGGGTCCCATCTTCGGTGAACAGAACGTGCAGAGTCATGTCAGTAATCGCTTTCGATGTAGTGGCTGATGACGGCCATGCCGACGACCGACGAGGTGCCGCCGACGCTGACATAGCTCCACGGCGCCAGCAGCTGCGTGGTGGCCGGAAGGTCGGTCGTGACAGACCCCGTGGCGATCGCGCCCGAAACCAGGTCTGTCACCTCGTAATACAGGGTCTGTGTCGGACCCGGCGGCGCGAACAGCGCAATCTCATAAGCCGCCGCACGGTCAACCGTTGGGCGAGGGAAGCTTGCCCCAAGGTCGATCTTCGTGGCCGTCCCGGAGCCGTCGTTGTGCATGAACTGGATGTTCGCGTCCCCGGCATCCCAGCCCATGCCGCAGATGTTGGTCAGCGTGGATGGGTTCACGTCCGTGGGCGCGGATACGGATCCCCGCATCCCGGCAAAGGCGCGCGTCGTCGCGGTTGCAACCCCGGTCGCCGGACCCCACCGGAAAACGTTGAGGAAGCCGCCAAGCCCGGCGGACGGGCCGCCCAGCGTCCATTGCAGCGCGGCACCCCTGAACCCGACGACCGCTGTCGCGCTGGCTGTCGTGACCAGATACTCGATCCGCCGCAGGTAGGTATACAGGTTCGTGGTCGCGACGTTCGCAGCCGTCGCCGTGCCGGTGCTGGAATAGGTCACTCCCCATTGCACGCCAGTGGTCCCGTTGCCATGGGGAATGAACATGCCGATCTTGTTGCGCGCCAGCATGGGTTGCAGCGCGCTGTCCAGCCCGCTCGGCCCCATGAAGGCCGGCATGACGCGACCGCCGACCTTGCGCCCGAACAGTTTCACACCGTCCGCAGCAGGGGTGGCGGGCGTCGAGATGGCCGGCAGGCGCAGCTGCCCGCCCTCGATCTCGACATCCGCCGCGCCGCCGAAGGTGCCTGCGTCGTTGAACTGGATTTCGCCAGAGGCGCCACCGGGCGACCCTCCGCCGCCGGGGGGCGCGGCCCATGTCCCGTCCGCGCGCAGGAAATTGGTCGTGCCGCCGCCCGAGGCGGGCGCAAGACCCTTGGCGGTGCTGGTGAAGGTGTCCAAAAGCGCGGTTGCCTGCGCGGCCGTCAGCACCTCGGGTGCTCCGGTCCCGGCGCCGTCGCGGCCAAGAAAGCTGCCGGTGGCGATGTCGGCCAGCCGGTCCAGCGTCACCGCGCCCGGGTCGATCGTCCAGACCGTCCCCGACCCCGACACCGTGATGTCGCCCTTGTCGCCATCGCTGACCCCGCCGCCTCCTCCGCCACCGACGACCTGCGTCGTCCCGGCGCTGCGCACCCGGATCTCGCCCGTGGTGGTGTTCAGCCAGATCGTGCCGTCCGCCGGGGCGACCGGATCGGTCGCCTGGCCGCCCAGATGCAGCGGCTGGGGCAGCGTGACCTCGCCCGTCGCCGCGTCCGCGACCAGCGCGACCGACCAGCCCGTCCCATCGGCGCTGACCTTGACGCTGAAGTCGTCCGTGCCGACCGTGCCCATCTCGGCCCGACCACCGAAGCCGGTCTGGAACAGAAGGCTCGCCGTGTCCGAGGCCACGGCCTTGTTCAGCTTCAGCTGGTGGCCCGATCCCGCATGGTTGAGCAAGGTCGCCGGGGCAGAGACGGCCAGCCGGTTCGTCGCATCCGGCGTGGCCGAAACGCCCAGCTGGCCCACCGTGAACGGCCCGTCCGACAGGGCGACCCAGGTCAGACCATTGAAAAAGGCCATCTGGCTTTCCGCCATGACATAGGCCTGCCAGCCAGGCAGCGGCTGGGTGAACTGCCAGCCGGCCTCGGTGAACAGGGCGATGCGCCCGGACTGGCCGATCCAGGGCCCGGTCGCGCCCGCCGCCACGATATGCCGGTCGCCGATCGAAGGCAGCGGCGGCGGCGCGGTCAGCGTGCGGTTCAGCACGGCCAGCTGCACGATCAGGTCCAGCTTCACCAGCGCCTCGTTGTGGGTGACGTGCTTCTGCGCCTGCGCCGGAAGGATCAGGGGCAGCGACAGGATCGTCGTATCGTCGGGCATCAGGAACCTCCGGGGATCGCCTTGGCCCGCGACCCTAGGAAAGCTTCGTTCAAAGCCCCTC
>JBKBVC010000437.1:0-2013 GCA_046289805.1 Tabrizicola sp. | reverse complement strand
TCGAGTTCGAGGATGCCGTGGTCGAGGTATGGGCGCAGGCGTTCCATTCTGGTCAGGGCATATCGGATAGCCGCGGCCAGCGGGGATTTGCCAGAGATCGTGGTGAGTTGCATGGCCAGCCATCGCTCCAGGTCGTCAAAGACCGGGGCCGCATGGGCGCGTCGCAATTCGGCGCGGCGTTCAGGTGGCGACCCTTTGGCCTGTTTCTCGACGGCATAGAGTTGAGCTATCCGGCCGATGGCCTCTTCTGCAATCGGGGAGCCTTGCGACCTGTGGATGTCGACGAACTTGCGCCGGACATGGGCCATGCAGGCGACCTCGCGGATGGCGCCGGAGCGGTAGAGATACTCGAATCCGGCATAGCCGTCGGCATGCATCCAGCCGCGGAAGCGGGCGAGGTGATCCTTGGGGTGCTGGCCTTTCCGATCTCCCGAGAACCGATACCAAGCCGCCGGTGGCGCGGTTCCTGCCCACGGCCGTTCGTCGCGGGCATAGGTCCAGAGGCGTGCCGTCTGGGTCTTGCCGGTGCCGGGGGCGAGCATTCGCACCGGCGTGTCATCGGCGAAGATCGCTTCGGCCGACAGGACGTGGCGGCCAATGGCGTCAGCCAAGGGCTCCAGCAAGGCCGTGCTCTTGCCGACCCAGTCTGCCAGCGTGGAGCGATCCAGATCGAGCCCCTCACGGTCGAAGATCTGGCTTTGGCGGTAGAGCGGCAAGTGGTCGGCATACTTGCTGACCAAGACATGGGAGAGGAGGCCCGGCCCCGGGCGACCGCGCTCGATCGGGCGCGAGGGCAGCGGGGCTTGCACGAAGCGTTCGCAGCACGAGCAGGTCAGCCGAGGGCGGACGATCCGGTTCACGATGAAGCGCCCGGGGACGTATTCCAGCTCTTCCGTCACATCTTCCCCGATCCGGCGCAGGCAGCCGCCGCAATCGGCACAGGCATCGGAGCTAGGGGTCAGTTCCACTTCCATCCGCGAGATGTGGTCCGGGATCGGACGACGCTTGGGTTTGTCCTTCTCCTCGATGTCGGGCAGCTTCATCCGCGCCGTCATAGCAGCGGCAGCGATCTCGCTGGTCTCGAGGGCAAGCTGAAGCTGTTCCACCGTCTCGGACGATGCCCCGAACCGATGGGCGCGGTGACCGGCCAGTTGATGGCGAAGCTTCTCGATCAGGATCGCCTGCGACTTCACCTCGGCCAGAAGCCGCGCAGTGAAGCTGCGCAGCTCCTCGGGGTCTTCCGGCAGGGTGAAGGCTTGATCGAGCATACACGCAGTTTATCCCACTGTATTCCTTGTGGGAATCATTGATTGCACGACTGGCTGACTATCCCGCGGCAAGGGGTCGCCACGTCCGTTCCGGGGTCCGCCAGTCGATCCCCTCCAGGAGCATCGACAACTGCGCCGGCGTCAGTGCCACCTTGCCCTCCTTGGCCGCGGGCCAGACGAACCGGCCCCGTTCCAGCCGCTTCATGAACATGCAGGCCCCCTGGCCATCCCACCAGATCACCTTGACCAAGTCGCCGCGACGGCCGCGGAAGACGAACAGATGCCCGGCAAACGGGTCCTGCTTCAGCACCGCCTCGGCCTGCGCGGCCAGTGCCGCAAAGCCCTTGCGCATGTCCGTCACCCCGGCCGCCAGCCAGACCCGCGTGCTGACTGGCACCGGGATCATGCTGTCAGCCCCCGGATCAGCCGCGCCAGCGCCTCAGGATCGTAGCTGCCGGTGATGCGCATCCGATGACCGCCCGCAAGCTCGACTTCGATCAGTTCCTGTGGACGTGTCGGCTCGCTGGTCACAACCAGATCATCCTTCCTGACATGGTCTATGATCTCCACGGGCAGGAAGGCAGGGGTAGCCGCCACTGCCGTTGTCTCAGGGGCATAACGCGGATCGCGCAGCCACTTGAACACCATGTTGGCGTTCGCCGCATAACGGCGCGCCACCTGCGCAACCGAAACGCCCGGAGCCGTCGTCTGCAGGCAGATCGACCGCTTCTCTTCGTCCGTCCAA
>JBKBVC010000436.1:0-2022 GCA_046289805.1 Tabrizicola sp. | reverse complement strand
ATCATCTGCCCCGGCCCCAGCGCGCCCTTCTCGCGCACCGTCGACTCATCCACCGGCACCATCCCGGCTTCCGACCCCGCGATCAGCATCCCGTCGCCGGTGATGACATAGCGCATCGGGCGCAGACCGTTGCGGTCCAGCCCGCCGCAGACCCAGCGCCCGTCGGTCATGGCAAGCGCGGCGGGACCATCCCAGGGCTCGATGACCGAGTTGCAGTAGGAATACATGTCCGCCCAGGCCTTCGGCATGTTCACCGTCTGCTTCGACCAGGCCTCTGGCACCAGCATCGTCTTGGCCATCGGCGCCGACCGGCCCGACCGCACCAGCACCTCGAACACCGCATCCAGCGCGCCACTGTCCGACGTGCCCCCCGGAATGATCGGCTTGATGTCCTCGGCCGCCTCGCCGAAGTTGTTGCTGGCCATGCGGATCTCATGGCTCTTCATCCAGTTGACGTTGCCCTTCAGCGTGTTGATCTCGCCGTTGTGGGCCAGCATGCGGAAGGGCTGCGCCAGCCACCACTGCGGGAAGGTGTTGGTGCTGTATCGCTGGTGGTAGATGGCAAAGGCGCTTTCGAAGCGTTCATCCTGAAGGTCCGGGTAGAAGGTCGAGACCTGCTCGGCCAGCATCATTCCCTTGTAGATGATCGACCGGCAGCTCAGGCTGCACAGGTAAAGCCCGGCGATCCCCGCTGCCGTCGCCGCCTTCTCGATCCGCCGCCGGATGATGTAAAGTTCGCGCTCGAACTGCTCCTGGTCGATGTCCTTCTCGCAGCGGATCAGGATCTGCTCGATCTCGGGCCGCGTCGCGTTGGCCTTTTCGCCCAGGACCGAGACATCCACCGGCACATGCCGCCAGCCATAGATGTAATGCCCCATCCGCAGGACTTCGGTCTCGACAATGGTCCGGCAGCGTTCCTGAGCGCCAAAGTCCGTACGCGGCAGGAAGACCTGGCCCACGGCGATCAGCTTGTTCACGTCGGGCTCATGCCCCGTCCGGCGCACCTGGTCGTAGAAGAACCTGACCGGGATCTGCACATGGATCCCCGCCCCGTCGCCGGTCTTGCCATCCGCATCCACCGCGCCGCGATGCCAGACCGCCTTCAGCGCGTTGATGCCGTGCTCCACGACCTTCCGGCTCGGCTTGCCAGAGATCGACACCACAAGCCCCACGCCGCAGGAGGAATGTTCATCCTCGGCCCGGTAAAGCCCGTTCGCATCCAGCCAGGCGCGCTTTTCCTCTTCGGCCTTCACCCAGGCTTCATCATACTTGGTCATGGGCCTCTCCTTCATTCACTGGCCAGAAGCGGGAATTTCTCCACGCACTGCGCTCGCGTCAAAACGTTGCGACCGGTCCCCGCGAAGGCATAGCTGTCGGGTTTGTGGTCGATGTAGATCTCGTTGGTCATGGTCAGCCCGTTCGCATCGTCGAACGTGCCGATCGGCAGCTCAAGGTTTCCCGCATGGGGCCCCTCGACCGTCACCCGGAACCAGACGGGAGAGCCGCAGTCGGCACACCAGGCCCGCTCACCCCAGGCCGAGGACTGGCGCCTCGCGATATGCTCCGCGCCCGTCCACTCCACATTGGCCGCGGGAACCGTGATCCCCAAAAGCGCCGAGCCGGTCCACTTCCGGCACATCGGGCAATGGCAAGCGCCAAAGCCGGTCCCCGTCAGCCGGGCACGGAACCGCACCGCGCCGCAGAGGCAGCCGCCTTCCCGGTCAAGGCTCATGGCTGACCCTCCAGACCGGCAGCGCGGCGGTCAGCGCGTCGCAGTCATAGAGCGGCTGGCTCGACAGAAAACCCTTCTCGCCCGGAAAGATGAAGTCCACTGGGCTGCCGTCGATCGGCAGCCACTGGCCGTCGCCCAGATCGGTCTCCCCCGGCCCGGCGAAGAACAGACGCCAGTCGGGATGGACATATTCGTTGCCGCGCGACCGGCGCAGCACCGTGCCGTCCCGGCCGTATTCGGTGAAATCCACCTCGGTCTGTTGCAGGGTGATGCCGTCGATCAGGACCGAC
>JBKBVC010000030.1:0-9560 GCA_046289805.1 Tabrizicola sp. | reverse complement strand
GCGTGACGCCGCCCTCGATCCAGTCGCTGGCAGAGATGCGCACAGACATGGGCTTTTCAGCAGGCCAGACCGCGCGCATGGCGCGGAACACCTCCAGCGGAAAGCGCATGCGGTTTTCCAGGTCTCCGCCGTAGGCATCGGTCCGATGGTTCGTCACCGGGCTGATGAAACTGGCCAGAAGATAGCCATGCGCCGCATGCAGCTCGATCATGTCGGCCCCGGCCCGGTCGGCCATTTGCGCCGCCGCGACGAACTGGGCCTTCACGCGCTCCAGATCCTCGGCATCCATCGCCTTCGGTACGGCATTGTCGGCCCGGTAGGCAATGGCCGAGGGCGCCAGGATCGGCCAGTTGCCCGAAGGCAACGGCCGGTCGATCCCGCCCTCCCACGGCACGCAGGTCGAGCCCTTGCGGCCGGAATGACCGATCTGGATGCAGAGCTTCGCCGTGGTCTCGGCATGGATGAAATCGGCCAGCCGTCTCCAGGCCGCTTCGTGCTCGGGCGCGTAAAGGCCGGGACAACCCGGGGTGATGCGGCCTTCGGGGCTGACGCAGGTCATCTCGGTATAGACCAGCCCGGCACCGCCCTTGGCACGCTCGGCGTAGTGGATCAGGTGCCAGTCGGTCGGGCAGCCGTCCACTGCCTTGTATTGCGCCATGGGCGACACGACGATGCGGTTCTTCAGGCGCATCTCGCGCAGCTTGAAGGGTGCGAACATCGGGCGACTGCCGATCGAGCCGCCGGCCTGCCGCTGGAACCAGGCCTCGGCCTCGTTCAGCCATTCTGGATCGCGGAGCCGCAGATTCTCGTGGCTGATCCGCTGCGAGCGGGTCAAAAGCGAATAGGCGAACTGGATCGGCGGCATGTCGAGATAACGCTCGACCTGTTCGAACCATTCCAGGCTGTTGCGCGCCGCCGATTGCAGGCGCAGCACCTCGACCCGGCGTTCCTCCTGATAGCGGCGGAAGGCGTCATCGAGGCTGGGCTCGGAGTGCAGGTAATCGGCCAGCGCAATGGCGCTGTCGAAGGCCAGCCGCGTGCCCGAGCCGATGGAGAAATGCCCGGTCGCCGCCGCATCGCCCATGAGGACGACGTTTTTGTGATACCATTTTTCGCAGATCACGCGCGGGAACTGGATCCAGACCGCCGAGCCCCGCAGGTGGGTGGCGTTCGACATCAGGTCGTGCCCGCCGAGGTGCCGTTCAAAGATCTTGCGGCAGGTCTCGACGGTTTCCTCCTTGGTCATCCCGGCAAAGCCGAAGCGATCCCAGGTCTCGGGCAAGGTCTCGACGATGAAGGTCGCGGTGTTGTCGTCGAACTGGTAGACATGGGCCCAGACCCAGCCGTGTTCTGTCCTTTCGAAGATGAAGGTGAAGGCATCGTCGAACTTCTGATGCGTGCCCAGCCAGACGAACTTGCAGCGGCGCACATCGATGTCGGGGCGAAAGGTTTCGCTGTATTCCAGCCGCACCAGGCTGTTGATCCCGTCGCAGCCGACCACGATGTCGTAGTCCTGCCGATATTCCTCGGCCGACCCGAAGGTGGTCTCGAACTCAAGCTTCACGCCCAGCTCGCGCGCGCGGGCCTGCAACAGCATCAGCATCGCCTTGCGGCCGATCCCCGCAAAGCCGTGCCCACCCGACACGGTGCGCACACCGTCATGGACCACGGCGATATCGTCCCAATAGGCGAAGTTCGACCGGATCGCCTCGGTCGAGACCGGGTCGTTCTTCTGCATTCGGCTCAGCGCGTCCTCGGACAGGACCACGCCCCAGCCGAAGGTGTCGTTCGCGCGGTTCCGTTCCAGCACGGTCACGTCATGAGCCGGATCGCGCAGCTTCATCGAGATCGCGAAGTAAAGACCGGCCGGCCCGCCGCCGAGGCAAAGGATCTTCATCACCCGGTGCTCCTGATTGCCCGCAAGTTTGGCAGGTCGGCCAGAATTTTCAAGCTTAAAACTTTTATGCTTGAAAATCTCCCGACTTGTTCCATTCTGCGGCCATGGACCATCTGCTGGAGATCGACGAAGGCGCATGGGTGCGGATGGTGCTGAACCGGCCCGCGGCCCGGAATGCGCTGAACACCGCCCTGCTCGGCGATCTGGCGGCTCGATTGCAACGGCTTGCCGAATTGCCGGCCTGCCGGGCCGTCCTGATCCAGGGCGCAGAGGGCAATTTCGCGGCCGGGGCCGACATCGCCGAGATCGAGACCCGCACCACAGCCGATTCTGCGACCGATCCGCGCAAGGCGCATTGGGCGGCGATTCGCGCCTTCCCGAAGCCACTGGTCGCCGCCATCGAGGGCTTTGCGCTAGGTGGCGGGCTGGAACTTGCCCTGATGGCGGATTTGATCGTGGTCGGGGATACGGCCTGGCTGGGCCTGCCAGAAACCAGTCTCGGGTTGATCCCAGGTGCCGGAGGCGGCCAGCGGCTTCTGTCCCGGATCGGCCCGGCCCGGGCGGCGCGGATGGTGCTGACCGGAGAGATGATCGACGCCGACACGGCCCATGCCTGGGGCATCGCCTCGCACCGCGCGGCCGATGCCGTGGCAGAAGGCGCGGCCCTGACTGCGCGGCTGGCCGAACGTGCGCCACTGGCCTTGCGGGCGGCAAAGGCGGCGCTCGTCGCCGGAGCGGAGGCACAGCTTGCTTTCGCCGAGGAGCGCGCGGGTTTCGAGGCGCTTCTGTCCTCGGCCGACAAGCAGGAGGGCATCCAGGCCTTTCGCGCGCGCCGCAAGCCCGACTTCCAGGGCAGGTGAGGCGCATGGATCCCGTATCCATCGGTGTCATCGGCCTTGGAACGATGGGGACAGGCATCGTGCAGGTCCTTGCCGCGGCCGGATTTCAGGTGTTGGCGACCGACAGCCGGGCACCGGCCCGCGGAAGCGCCATGGACCGCCTTGCTGCCGCGCTTGCCGCGCGAGTCGCGGCTGGCAAGCTGAGCGAGGCGGAGCGGTTCGCAACGCTTGCGCGGGTCAAGGTGGTCGAAGGTCCCTCAGAGATGGCCGATGTCGCACTGGCGATAGAGGCTGTGATCGAGGATCTGACTGCCAAGAAGGCGATCTTCGCGATGCTGGAACAGGTGATGGCCCCGGATGCCATCCTGGCAAGCAACACCTCCTCGCTGTCGATTGCCGCGCTAGCCCAAGGTCTGGTCCGCCCCGGGCGGCTGGTCGGACTGCATTTCTTCAGCCCGGCGCCAGCGATGAAACTGGTCGAACTGGTGGCGCATGCCGGCACCGACCCTGCTGCCCTTGGGGCAGTCCGGGCCCTGATGCAGCCTTCGGGCAAGGTGCTGATCGACTGCCCGGACCGCCCCGGCTTCATCGTGAACCGCTGCGCGCGGCCGTTCTATGGCGAGGCGCTAGCACTTCTGGAAGAGGGTCGCACTGCCACCGAGGTGGATGCGGCGATGCTGGGGGCGGGATACCGGATGGGTCCGTTCTCACTGATCGACCTCGTCGGCGCCGACATCAACCTTTCCGCGACCGAGGGGCTCAACCGGGCCATGGGCGGTCATCCGCGCTATCACGTCTTTGCAGCGTTGCGGGCGCAGGTCGTAAGCGGCAACCTCGGACGCAAGACGGGCAGGGGCTTCGTCTTTCCCGACCCACCGGTCGATCCCCCGTCCGATGCCGCCGACATCGTCCTGCGGATCGAGGCCACGCTTGCAAACGAGGCCGCCTGGCTCTTGACCGAAGGGGGCGTGATCCGTGACGCGATCGACACGGCAATGACGCTTGGGCTGAACCTGCCGCGGGGACCCTTCGAGTGCCTGCGCAAGCATGGCGCCGCAACGATCCTCGCCGAACTCGAACGCCTGGAACGCCTTGCTGCCGCACATCTGCGCGGGCGCTATCTGCCCGCACCGGAGCTTGACCCCGCATGACCCGAGACGTCTTCCTCTGCACCATGCGCCGCACGCCGATAGGCCGTTATGGCGGCGTCCTCGCCAGCCTGCGCCCGGACGATATGGCGGCCCTGGTCATCGACGGCCTTCTCGACCTTTGTCCTGACCTGCCGGTGGATGAGGTGATCTTCGGCTGCGCCAACCAGGCGGGCGAAGACAACCGGAATGTCGCCCGCATGGCCGTGCTGCTGTCCCGTCTGCCGGAGACCGTGCCCGCGCTGACCGTCAACCGGCTCTGCGCCTCGGGGATGGATGCGGTGATCGCCGGCGCGCGCGCAATCCGCGACGGGGCGGACATCGTCATTGCCGGCGGCGTCGAAAGCATGAGCCGCGCGCCCTTCGTGATGCCGAAGGCCGAATCCGCCTATTCCAGACAGGCAGAGATCCACGACACCACGATCGGCTGGCGGTTCGTGAACCAGCGGATCGAAAGGCTTTATGGCATCGAGTCCATGCCAGAGACCGCCGAGAACGTGGCGCAGGACTTTTCGATCAGCCGCGTCGACCAGGACGCCTACGCGCTGCGCTCGCAACTGCGCTATGACGCGACGTGGCATCGGGCCGATATACTGCCGGTGACCCTCAGGTCCCGGTCAGGCGACACGGTCGTCAGCGCCGACGAGCATCCGCGCGTCACATCTGCGGACCTTCTCGCGGCACTGCCAACCCCGTTCCGGGACGGCGGAACAGTGACGGCGGGCAATGCCGCCGGCGTCAACGATGGCGCTGCCGCCTTGCTTCTGGCATCGGCCAGGGGCGTGCAGAAGGCGGGCCTCGCGCCTCTTGCCCGGATCGGTCGCGCCGCCTGCGCCGGCGTAGCCCCAAGGATCATGGGCGTCGGCCCGGTTGCGGCAGTGGAACGGCTTGTCGCAGCGGGCGCCAGACCCCCGGCCGAACAGGACGTGATCGAGCTGAACGAGGCCTTTGCTGCCCAGGTGCTGGCCTGCACCCGCGCCTGGGGGCTGGACGACTCTGACCCGCGGCTGAACGCATATGGTGGCGGGATCAGCATGGGGCATCCGCTGGGAATGTCCGGCGCGCGCATCGCGGCAACGGCGGCAAGACGTTTGGCGGAAGCAAATGGCAAGTCGGCACTGGCCACGCTCTGCGTCGGGGTCGGACAGGGCGTGGCCATCGAGCTTCTGCCCGCGTGAAATCCGGCGGATCACCCGGTGGCCATCCGCCAGCGCCCGCAAACTCTGACTGGCCCGTGCAGGTCATTCACGCCACAGTTGGCCGCGCGCTGCTCAGACCCGGTATGTCCGCTCGGCACCTCGCACGGTGATTTGCGCCTTCTGACCGCGGGAATTGTATGTGGTCAGCTCCCTGCCCTGCGTGATTTCGGACAATCGGAGCCTTGCCGCCCTGACGCCCCGGCCGGCCGCTTCGATCAGCCTGGCGTTCCGCCGTGCCTTGGCCAGTATCGGCTCTGCCAGTCGTGCGTCTTCCGCCGCAAGGCTGATGGCCTCGAGCTGCGGCGCGAGTTCGGACAGGGCCGCGAAATCGCCTGCGGTCAAGGCCTCGGCAACGGCATCGAGAAGGGTGTCAAGCCGCTCCATTCTCTGCCTCCGTCATCGCCTTGAAGATGAGTTCCGCCAGTCCGAGGCCGCCACCCTGCACGATCTGCTTCGCCTGCTCCTGACGCAGGAACGAGGCGAACTGTGCCTCGCCCTGCCCGCCCCCGAAAGCCCCGTGGAGCTCGCCAAGGCCCGAATATCCCAGCATCTCGGACAGGAATGTCGCCTCCAGCTCCTTAGCCTTTGTCATGAGGAGAACTTCGCGCGCAGGCGCCGTGCCGCTGATCGGGGAAATGTCCATCGCATGCTCCTGAAAGCTCGAATTTTCGTCAGCATCCGGCAAGCAGGTAAAGAATGGGTAACTTCTGCACCGGATAACGGTGGCACAGCGGCAAACGTCGTGGAGCCATGCAGAACGCACTCATCATCGGACCGATCTCAGTTCACGTCACGGACGCCGGGTTCACCCAACCCGCACACAATGGCCACGCATTTGCAGACAGCTTCTGCGAAGATCCTGTTCACCCGGGCTCCACCGATCGGGACGACGACAGCTCCCATCCCACCGCCTGGACGTTCCTCTGGAACGACGGCCTGCGTTCCACGGCCTTTCGGGATTGGATGCCTGCTGAGCCGGCTTCACCTCAAGATGCGTCAGACGCCGGTCTGCCGGCAGTGCCGACAGCACTTGCCGGGACGCTACTGGCGGTCAAGGCCGGGACAGGACCCGATCTGGGAAGCGCGCACCTGGAGATAGCGCCTTCGGGTCATGAGACCGGACCCGATACCGACGCGCGGGACGCGGACGTGGCAACCGGCCCGATCTTGCTGCGGGCAATACCCGGTGCGGCGCCGACCCGCGAGTGTCCGGTCGCCCCTGGTGACCTCTTGGCTTCCTTGCCGTCTCTCGATGGGCGTGGACACGCGCTCCTGTCATCCGGGGCTGTGACTGCGCTGTCTGCATCACTCGACGGGGCGGACGGTTTGCCGTCAACGCTCGCACTGGCCGAGATCGCCCCGGTCGGCGAGCTTGCCGCCGATGGAGACAAGTCTCTCCCCGCTGTCGCCGACAACAGGCCACGAAGGGATGGGCAGGCCACGGGACTCGTGACGGTCGAGGATTCGGGGCGTCAGTCGGGGGCTTTCGCCTTGAACCAGCAGCCTGATCCCCTGGCGGAAGCTGTCGCTGGACAGGCGGCGGCTCCGCGAGGCAGTCGGTCGAGACCGGACGTGGCATTGGGACGTTTCCCGGAGGAAACGGGAACCGGGCCGTCCATCGACGCGAGGTCCGCACCCGTAGAACCCACCGCCTACCCCCGGGGTTCCGGAAGTCTCTGGGAGCGGGTCTTCCATGACGCGACCCAGGGGCAGGCGGCTGACGGAACGCGGCCGTCTGCGGTCAGGTCGATCGGCGTGGGGACCGGATCCGGTGCGTTGCTCTCGGATGGCACGGCCGACGCGGTGCCGGTCGCGGCTTCGGCACTTCATCCGTCAGACCTGGATCAGCCCGCAGGGCCCGTTGCGCCTGTCCTTCTTGCTGCGGCGCATCCGCCGGATCGGATCGGAAGCATGGGTCCGACGCCGCCAGACGGAATATCACCGTCGCACCTCGTCTCGCGGGTCGTGGTCGAAGCCTGGGCTGACCCGAACTCCCTTCCGGCTGTCGCAACCGATGCATTGCCGGTATCCGGCCTGTCGGCGCCGTCATCGGGGCCAGGAAGCCAGGCCGCAACGCACGGCCCCCCCGTTTCCCTTCCGGTTCCGCAGGTCGCCGCCCAGGTCGCTGCCCAGGTCGCTGCCGTCCTGCGCCGGACAGCCGGTGGAGCCGCGGAACTATCGCTTGCCCCGGCCGAACTTGGCCGCGTCCGGCTGCGGATCGAACCCGACGCGAGGGACCCCGACCGATTGCTGATCCTGATCAACGTCGAACGTCCCGAGACGCTGGACCTTTTCCGGCGCCATGCAGCCGATCTGGCGGATGCGATCCGAAGCGCGGGCTACTCCGGCTCCAGCATCGACTTCGGGCAACAGGACCAGGGCAACCAGCGCGAAGCCCGAGGCGACGATCGGCCCAACCTCGCCCCGCCGGAATCCGGCGAGGCGGAACGCGGCCACCTTCCCTTCCGCAATGCCACAGGGGAAACCCTGGATCTCAGATTGTGAGGCCACCATGGACATCTTGCCCGTCAGTTCGGCGACGAATTCCACGCAGACGCCCGCAGCGGCATCGAAGATTACTTCGGATTTCAATACATTCCTGCGGATGCTGACGGTGCAGTTGCAGAACCAGGACCCGCTGAAACCGATAGACTCGGCCGACTACGCAGTGCAGCTCGCAACCTTTTCCGGAGTCGAGCAGCAGGTGCGCACCAATCAGCTGCTGGCCGACCTGCAAGGCCGGTTCCAGCAGCTTGGCATGGCCGAGATGGCCAGCTGGGTGGGCAAGGAGGCGCGGTCGGACGCAGCAGTCTTTTACGAAGGCTCTCCGGTCACGCTGTCGCCGAATCCTGCGGCCGGGTCCGACCGTGCCGTGCTCGTGGTGCGGGACAAGGCCGGAAACCTGGTCTCGCGCGAAGAGATCCCAGTCAGCACCGAGCCTTATCAGTGGCTTGGTGCGGGCATGGATGGCGCGCCTCTGCCGACCGGCATCTACTCGATCACTCTCGAAAGCATGAGGGGAGAGGCCCGGATCGACGCCCGCCCGGTCGAGCACTACGCCCTTGTGACGGAAGCCAAAGGAGGCAGCGCGGGCACAACCCTCGTCCTGCGCGGCGGGATCGAAGTTGCCGCAACCAATGTGACCGCACTGCGAAACCCGACGGGCTGAGCCTGCCCTGTGGGGGGTGTCCCGGTCATCGGATCCACCTGTGCGGGACGCTTCCAGTCCGCCGGGCATGAAGCTGGCCTGCGCATGGCGGGAACCCTTGCGGAACACAATCCAAGGCACCTCCGGCGGGTTCGCACAGGGTCGATGATCGTGCGGGCGCTCAGTCGTGAAATCTGGCTTCGGCCGCCTGGATTTCCCTCCGCTCCCCCAACAGCGGCATCAGGAGACCGAAAAGCTCGGCCTGGCTCGAAAGCCCGCAGCGAGCGTAAATCTGGCGGCGGAAGACCTTGACGGTCTGCGGGCTAATCTGGAGTTGCAGAGCGATCGAGGCGGAAGAGTGGCCTTGCAGGATCAAGAGCGCTACCTCCACCTGCCGGGGGGTCAACCGGATATCTGCCTCTGCGAGGCGAGCCCGGATCTGCCGGGTCACCGCATCTGGTGGTGACCCCGTGGCGGCAAGTCCGGACCAGTGCGCCTCGGCCAGCGCCACGACGACGGGCGAGATCCTCTGACAGGTTTCGATGGCGCGGGCCTCGAACGGGCGGCGCGACTGACCTTCCCGGCCGAGACACAGGTTCAGGGTGACACCGTGCGCCGGGTAGGCGATGAAAGTCAGTTCATCGACCAGCGTTGTCTGGCGGTAGTAGTCATTGAAATAGCGGCTGCGCTGAAAGGCATCGGGGGCGACATCCGAAAGCCGGTAAAGCCCGGGTGGCACCCGCGCGAGGTGCAGCGCATGATAGGGATCAAACAGATAGGCTCCGCCCAGATATGTGCTGTCAAGTTGCCCGAAAACTGGGCTTCCGGGGGCCGAGTGACGAAACATGACCTGCGGAGCAACCCCGTCGCGATAGGCCAGGACGATCAGGTTGTCGGGTGCAACCGCCCGGTGGAACCAGGCCCAGATCGCGCTTTCGAACCCCGGACGACCCAGGCGCCGAACGGCCTCGGCAAGAGCCTCCTCGGCATGGTTGGGTTGTGCCTGCATGATACCTCTCTGGGGGTATATACCACCGGAAATGCGGCCGGTTATGTTTTCCGGATAGATGCGGGGGTATGGATGCGTCAATGAAGGATGCGGTGGATCTGCGAGGGGTGGTCAAACGCTACGGGACCGTCACTGCGCTGCACGGAATGTCGCTGAACATCGCGGACAACGAATTCTTCACCCTCCTTGGCCCCTCGGGTTGTGGTAAGACCACGCTGCTGCGCCTGATCGCGGGCTTCGAGGACATCTCCGAAGGCGAAATCCGTCTTTTCGGCCAGGATATCGCCCGGCTGGAGCCGAACCTGCGGCCGGTGAACACC
>JBKBVC010000435.1:0-2027 GCA_046289805.1 Tabrizicola sp. | reverse complement strand
TGAACCGCGCCGGGTTTGCCGGAGGCTGATTGTCGTTAGCTACGCGGCCATGGGTTCGGTTTCCAGCGCTGCGTAGAAATTGGCCTCGGCTTCTGCGGGCGGGATGTTCCCGATCGGCTCCAGCAGGCGGCGGTTGTTGAACCAGTCGACCCATTCCAGGGTTGCGTATTCGACGGCCTCGAAGCTGCGCCATGGTCCGTGGCGATGGATGACCTCGGCCTTGAACAAGCCGTTGATCGTCTCGGCAAGCGCGTTGTCGTAGCTGTCGCCGACGCTGCCGACCGAAGGTTCGATGCCTGCCTCGGCCAGTCGCTCGGTGTATTTGATCGACAGATACTGGCTGCCGCGGTCGCTGTGGTGAACCAGTCCCATACCCTTGATCGGGCGCCGCTCATGCACGGCCTGTTCGAGGGCATCGAGAACGAACCCTGCGTGCGGTGAGCTGCTGACCCGCCAGCCGACGATCTTGCGGGCGTAGGCGTCGATGACGAAGGCGACATAGACGAAGCCCTTCCAGGTCGCGACATAGGTGAAATCGCTCACCCACAGCATGTTGGGCGCAGGCACCCGGGACTGGCGGTTGACTTTGTCCATCGGGCACGGCTGCTTCTTGTCGGGGATCGTCGTCTTGTGCGGCTTGCCCCGGATAATGCCCTGAATATCCATGTCCTTCATCAACCTCGCGACCGTGCAGCGGGCGACGTCGAAGCCCTCGCGGCGCAACTGGTGCCAGACCTTGCGCACGCCATAGACGCTCCAGTTCTCCTCGAAGACACGCCGGATCTCGGGGCGCAGCGCCTCGTCCCGGCGCGCACGATCCGACAGCCGGGACGGATCGGCCCGCTTCGCCAGGTGATCATAGTAGGTGGACGGGGCGATCGGCAGCACGTCGCAGATCGGCTCGACCCCGTGCGCATCGCGGGGCGCGTCGATGAAACCCACCATCATTTGGACCGGCGGTCGAGCTCCGCCATCGCAAAATAAGCCGACGCCTTCCGAAGGATCTCGTTAGCCTGACGCAGCTCCCGGTTCTCCCGTTCCAGCGCCTTCATCTTCTCAGCCATCTCGGTCGGAATGCCTGCGCGCCGACCGTTGTCGACATCGGACTTCTTCACCCAGTCGTTCAGCGTCTGGGGCGTGCAGCCGATCTTCGACGCAATCGACATCACCGCCTGCCCGCGCGACGGATGCTGGGCCTCGGTGTCGAGAACCAGCCGAACGGCCCGCTCGCGGACTTCAGGGGAAAACTTGTTCGTGGTCTTGCTCATGATGCTCCATCCTACTCAAGAGTTGGAGCCTCCGGCAAACCCGGCGCGGTTCAAGGCGACGGTCGAGAGCAGTGACGAGGAGATCGCCTCCAGCATTCCGATGCTACTGGTCCTGCACGAAATTGCCGAGGGCGGATCGGAACTGGGTGAGGACGCCGTCCGGGAACTCGATGCGATGGCCCCGGACGTGATCCCCGACCTGGTCGCGAACCTGAATGCCTGGGTCAAGGCGCAGGGAAGGACGAAGGGACCGGCCAATCTGCCCGGTGTCGCCGCCGCGCGCGCAAAGGTCGGCCGCAATGATCCTTGTCCTTGTGGCTCCGGGAAGAAGTTCAAGAAGTGCTGCGGTGCTGAAACCATCCATTGAGCCGACCGGTCCCCTGCCGTCCCCCACGACGACCTGCTCAACCTGACCCAGCGCCACCTTGCCTGCGCAGCCCCCGCTCATGCCGCGGGCTTTCCCGGCGGCACGATGCCCGCCGCCACCCAGGCATCGAGCTGCGCCAGCACCGCGTCGCAGAAGGCGGCATCGTTGATGTGGCAGTCGAGCACCGTCAGATCCACCCGCCCGCTGAGGGCGGCCTCGGCGGCCTCGGTGAAGGCGGCCAGGCCCTCGGGGTCATGCGCGGCCTCGCCGGGGCGGTCCCATTCCTCGATACCGCCTGCGGGCAGGAAGACATGGGTCGGCCCCTTCGCCCCGGCCAGACGGTCGGCCATGGCGCGGGCCAGGTCGCGGCGTTCCTCGGGGGTGAAGGCCAC
>JBKBVC010000029.1:0-9604 GCA_046289805.1 Tabrizicola sp. | reverse complement strand
GCCAGAGCCTCGACCCCGAGGATCTGATCCTCGCCCATGTCGGCGGCATGGACACCTGCGCCCGGGCCCTGAAATGCGCCGCCGCCCTTCTGGAAAGCGGAGAGCTCGAGGCCGCCCGCAAGGCCCGTTATGCGGGCTGGGAAACGCCGGCCGCCCAGGCCATGCTGAAGGGCAGCCTCGAGGACGCCGCCGCCCGCGTCATCGCCGAGAAGCTGGAGCCCGAACCCAGGTCGGGCCGGCAGGAGCGGCTGGAAAACCTCTGGAACCGCTACCTCTGATGGACGCCATCGACCGCATCCTTTCCGTCCCCCCGTTCAACCTTGACGAGGCGGGGCGCGGCTGGGTGCGGTCAACCCTCGCTGTCATGGACCGCGCCGCGAAGGTGCGGCAGCTTTTCGTCCACATCTGCTTCGGCACGGGGCCCGAGGTGGTGGAGCGGATCACCGCCCTCGCCCCCGCCGGGATCACGAAATTCTTCGGCCCCGATGCGAAGGCCGAACTCGACACGCTCGACGCGCTGCGCGCCGCGGCGCCCATTCCCTACCTCGTCAGCGCCGATCTCGAAGGCAGCCGGATGAGCCTGCCCTTTGGCACCGAGGTGCCGAACCCGCTCGCGCTGGCGGCCGTGGACGATGTGCAGGCCTCTGACGCCATCGCCCGGATCATGGCCGAAGAGGCGCGGGCAGCCGGCATCAACTGGTCCTTCACTCCGGTCCTCGACATCAACGCGCTGTTCCGCTCGCCCATCGTCGCGACCCGCAGCCTTGGCTCCGACCCCGCCCGCATCCGCGCCCACGCGCTGGCCCATATCGCCGCGTTGCAGGCCCAGGGCGTCGCGGCGACCGCGAAACACTGGCCCGGCGAAGGCCACGACGACCGCGACCAGCACCTTGTCACCACGATCAACCCGCTGACGGTCGCGGACTGGCAGGCCACCCACGGCGCGCTTTACCGGGCGGCCATCGAGGCGGGCGTGCTGGCGGTCATGTCCGCCCATATCGCCTTTCCCGCCTATGTCCTGGCCCATGACCCCGATGCCGGGATCGAAGCCTACCGCCCCGCCTCGGTCTCGCCCTTGCTCAACCAGACGCTCCTGCGCGGCGAGTTGGGGTTCAACGGCGTCATCGTCTCGGACGCCACACCCATGGCCGGTTTCGGCGCCTGGGCGCACCGGGACGAGATGCTGCCGCAGGTCATCTCCTCGGGCTGCGACGTGATCCTGTTCTCGGACGAGCCCGAGGCCGACATCGCCCGCATCGAGACGGCGCTGGACGATGGCCGCCTGTCAGCCGCGCGGCTGGATGAGGCGCTGATCCGCATCCTCGGGCTGAAGGCGACGCTGGGACTGCACCGGACGGGGCGCGATCCGGCGGACCGCGCCCGGCTCTTCAATCCGGCCAATGCCCGCATTGCCGAAGAGGTCACCGCCCGGGCGCCGACGCTGGTCAAGGACGTGCAGGGCATCCTGCCCCTCTCGCCCGATCGCCACCGCCGGGTGCTGGTCTATTCGACCGGCATCGTCACGCCCTTGCACGGCGACGGTCAGGCGATGATCTTCCCCGACCTCCTTCGCGCTGAGGGCTTCGAGGTGACCGAACATCGGCCCGGAGACCGCAGCGACCAGCGCGATTTCGACCTCGTCCTGTTCCTTATGGGGGAAGAGACGCTCCTGACCCGGGGCCGCATTTTCCTCGACTGGAACCGCCTGACGGGCGGCATGTTCGGCGCCATGCAGCGGCACTGGCACCAGGTGCCGACCGCGCTGATCTCCTTCGGCTATCCCTACTATCTCTACGACGCGCCGCGGATGCCCTGCGTAGTCAATGCATATGCCACGATGGACACGATGCAGCGCGCCACGCTCGACTGCCTTCTGGGCCGCGCACCCTTCCGGGGGACGAACCCGGTCGATCCCTTCTGCGGCCTGCCCGACGCGCGGTTCTGACCTTCCTGCCGGACCCGACTTGCGCCGAAGGCAGGTTTCGGGGTTTCTTCCCGCCGGTGCAGGGTGCAAGACTGCCGGCAGGGCAGGCGGGACGGGACGATGACGAACGGCGGGCGGCTTCTGGTGGACTGTCTGGTGGCGCTCGGGGCCTCGAAGGGCTTCGGCGTGCCGGGGGAAAGCTATCTCGCCGTGCTGGACGCGCTGCACGACACGCGCGGCAGACTCGACTTCATCCTCTGCCGCAACGAAGGGGGCGCGGCCTTCATGGCGGCGGCCTGGGGCAAGCTGACAGGGCAGCCGGGGCTCTGCTTCGTCACCCGTGGACCCGGCGCGACCAATGCCGCCATCGGCATCCACACCGCGATGCAGGATTCCGCGCCGATGCTGGTCTTCGTCGGCCAGGTCGGAACCGACATGCGCGGGCGCGAGGCCTTCCAGGAACTCGACTACCGCGCCGTCTTCGGTACCATGGCGAAATGGACGGCCGAGATCGACCAGGCCGACCGCATCCCGGAAATCCTCTCCCGCGCCTGGATCACCGCCACCACCGGCCGCCCCGGCCCCGTGGTCATCGCCCTGCCCGAGGACATGCTCTCCGGCCCCGCCTCGGCCGCGCCGCTCACCGGCCCGGCCCGCATCGCCGAACCCGCCCCCGATGCCGCCACCCTGGCCGAGGCGCTGGCGCTGCTCGCCTCGGCGGCGCGCCCCGCGATCCTCCTCGGCGGCTGCAACTGGACCGAGGCCGGCCGGGCCGCCCTCAAGGCCTTTGCCGAGACCTCCGACATCCCGGTGGTCGCGGCGCTGCGCTATCAGGACATGTTCGACAACCACTCGCCCTGTTACGCCGGCGATCTGGGCCTCGGCCTTGCCGCCGGGGTGCGCCGGACCCTGGCCGAGGCCGACGTGATCCTCGCGCTCAACACCCGCTTCGGCGAGATATCGACCGAAGGCTACACCTTGTTCGAGGTGCCGCAACCGCGGCAGAAGATCATCCATGTCCACGGCTCGGTGGCCGAGATCGGCAAGATCTACATCCCCACGCTGGGCATCCCCGCCGGCCCCAATGCCTTCGCAGCGGCCCTGACACCCGTGCGCGGCGGTTGGGCCGACTGGCGCCGCCGTGCGCGAGCGGAGTACGAGGCGACCTTCGACCTGCCGCCCCAGCCCTCGCCGGTGGACATGGGCGCGGTGACGGCGCATCTGCGCGCGGTGCTGCCCGATGATGCGATCCTGACCAACGGGGCGGGCAACTTCACCGCCTGGCCGAACAAGTTCTTCCGCTTCGGCCCGAAGGCGCGCCTGCTGGCCCCGCAGTCGGGCGCGATGGGCTATGGCCTGCCCGCCGCCATCGCCGCCAAGGTTGCCCATCCGGGCCGCACCGTGGTCTGCTTCGCCGGCGACGGCGATTTCCAGATGACCTGCCAGGAGCTTGGCACCGCCCTTCAGGCCGGCGCCCAGCCCATCGTCCTGATCCTGAACAACGGGACCTACGGCACGATCCGCGCGCATCAGGAACGGACCTACCCCGCCCGCGTCTCGTCCACCGACCTCGTGAACCCCGATTTTCCCGCGCTCGCCCGCGCCTACGGCTTCCACGCCGAACGGGTCGAACGCACCAAGGACTTTCCCGCCGCCTTCGCCCGCGCGCTGTCCTCGCCCACCGGCGCGGTCCTCGATCTGACCATCTCGGCCGAGGCGCTGACCCCGCGCCAGACGCTCACGCAGATCCGCGCCGCCGCCCAGGCCCGGCAAGCCCCGCAGTAGTTGCGCTCTGCCTATCTTGGGGCGAGACTGCCGCCCGATGACCGCGACCGGGGAGCCACCATGACCGACCGTCTGCACCGCGCCCTTGCCCTGATCGACGCCGCCAATGCCGCCGACCCCAAGGGCGAGGCCCTGCCCTATGGCGAGCGGATGAGTGCGGAACTCGCCCGCCTTGCCCCCGACGCCTCCGAGATCCTCCAGATCGCCGCGCGCGGGCAGCATGTCGAACGCTGGCTCCTGCCCCGGTCGGACTATCCCGAAGGCAAGGCGGGCTATCTCGCCTGGCGCCGCGAACAGGCCCGCCGCCATGCGCTCCGCGTCGGCGGGATCATGGCCGAGGCTGGATATGACCCCGCCGACTGTGACCGCGTGGGCGTGCTGCTGCGGAAAGAGGGTCTGAAACGCGACCCGGAGGTGCAGATGCTCGAGGACGTGATCTGCTTCGTCTTCCTGCGCTGGTATTTCGCCGATTTCGCCGCCGGGCGGGACGAGGCTTCGGTCCTCGACATCGTGCAGAAGACCGCGCGCAAGATGTCGGACGCCGCCCGCGTCCGCGCTCTGGAGGAATTCGCCCTGCCGCCGCTACTGGCCGACGCTATCCGCGCGGCCTGACCCGCGGCGCAAACGCTCGTTTAGCTCGGCGTTGATGGCGCCGCCCAGAAGCACCGCCCAGACCGACAGATACAGCCACATCATCAGGATGATGACCGCCCCGATCGAACCATAGATCGCATTGTAGCTGTTGAAATTGGCGAGATAGACCGAGAAACCGATCGAGACCCCGGCCCAGGCCAGCGCCGCCACCAGCACGCCTACGCTGATCCAAGGCGAGCGGAACCCGCCCGGCACGTTCGGGCCGAAACGGTAAAGGATCGACAGGCAAGTGACGACCAGAAGGAACATCGCCCCCCAGGGCAGCACCTTGGTCAGCCAGGCCTCGAAGGTGCCGAAGGCGACATAGCTCAGCAGGATCGGCACCACGACGACCGTCACCAGCGCGACGAACAGCGCCCCGATCAACGCGACCGTCAGCAGAAAGTCCACCGCCCAGCCGCGCAGCCACCCCCTCGGGCGCGAGCGGTGGACCACGTCCAGCCCCTGCACCAGCGCCGAGACCCCCGCCCGCGCCGAGTAGAGCGCGATCAGCAGAGACAGGATCGTGGTCCATTGCAGCGCCGACCGCGGCGCGGTGATCAGGCCCATGACCTGATCGTGGATCAGCTGGCCCGCCTCGGGCGGCAGAAAGCGTTCGGCCACCGCCAGATAGCCCCGGATCACCCCGGGATCGGCGAACATGCCCCAGACCGCCACGGCGGCAGCGAGTCCCGGAAAGACCGCGAACATGGCGAAGAAGGCCACGCCGGCCGCGATCAGGCCGAAATGCCCGTCGCCGACCCGCAGCCAGACCGCCGCGACGAAATCCCATGCCTGCCTCAGCACCGTCATGCCGCCAGCTTCCACAAGATCGTGTCCCGGCGCAACGTCCGGCGCAACTTGCAGCCGCCCGTGCCCCGTCGCATGATAGCGCCAACAGGAGGGCCACCATGAGCTATGTTCCGAACCCGTACCGTTACGGCCGGATGATCTACAACCGCTGCGGCGCTTCGGGGCTGAAGCTGCCGGCGATCAGCCTGGGCCTCTGGCACAACTTCGGCCACGACACGCCGCACGCCACGAAACAGGCGATCTGCCGCACCGCCTTCGACCTCGGCATCACGCATTTCGACCTCGCCAACAACTACGGCCCCCCGCCCGGCAGCGCCGAGGAAGCCTTCGGTGAACTCCTGCGCACCGATTTCCGTTCCCACCGGGACGAGCTGATCATCTCCTCCAAGGCCGGCTACCTGATGTGGGACGGCCCCTACGGCGAATGGGGCAGCAGGAAATACCTGATTGCCTCCTGCGACCAGTCGCTGAAGCGGATGGGGCTAGACTATGTGGACATCTTCTATTCCCACCGCTTCGACCCCGACACGCCCTTGGAGGAAACCATGGGCGCGCTCGACCATATCGTTCGGTCGGGGCGGGCGCTGTATATCGGGATCTCCAGCTACAACTCCCAGCGCACGCGCGAGGCGGTGGCGATCCTGAAGGATCTCGGCACGCCGCTCCTCATCCACCAGCCCAGCTACAACATCCTGAACCGCTGGGTGGAAACCGACGGGCTGAAGGACACGCTGAAGGAACTCGGCGTCGGCTCCATCGCCTTCGTGCCGCTGGCGCAGGGCATCCTCACGAACAAGTATCTGAACGGCATCCCCGCGGGCAGCCGGGCGACGCAAGGCAAGTCGCTCGACCCCGCCGTGGTGGAAAAGGCGCTGGCCTCGGTGCGCAAGCTGAACGACATGGCCGCCGCGCGCGGGCAGACACTGGCGCAGATGGCCATCGCCTGGGTGCTGCGGGGCGGCGGGATCACCAGCGCGCTCATCGGGGCGTCCAGGCCCGAACAGGTCGTGGATTGCGTCGGCGCACTGGAAAACCTGGACTTCACCGCCGAGGAACTGGCCCGGATCGACGCCATTTCCGAGGAGAAGGACATCAACCTCTGGGCCCGATCCTCCGAGGGCTGATCAAGTCTGCCCCCAGGCATGAAGGCCCCAGATCACTTCCGGGGCCTTTCGCGTTTATTCGGCCGGAACCTTCGCCACCTCGTCCGACAAGGGATAGGGCAGGCGTTCCACCATCTCTTTCGGGCAGACCTGCAGGAAATTCTGCCGCTCGCGGTCCCAGTTCGACAGGATGCGCTCGGCGATCCGGCTGCCGGTTTCCTCCAGATGCCGGGCGATCAGGCCCTTCAGCTGCATCTCCCAATGCGGATGGCCCACGGCACAGGTCAGGATCGACTCCAGGTTCATGAAATCCTCGGCAATTCCATCCGGGTCATAGACATAGGCCATCCCGCCCGTCATCCCCGCCCCGAAGTTCGCGCCGATCCGGCCCAGGATCACCGCCACCCCGCCGGTCATGTATTCGCAGCCGTTCGACCCGCAGCCCTCCACCACGACCGAAGCGCCCGAGTTCCGCACCGCGAACCGCTCGCCGGCCCGACCGGAGGCGAACAGGAACCCGTCCGTCGCCCCATACAGCACCGTGTTGCCGATGATCGTGTTCTCTTCCGCCTTCAGCGGCGAGGACATCATCGGCCGCACGGTGATCGTGCCGCCCGACAGGCCCTTGCCGACATAGTCGTTGGCATCGCCCTGCACTTCCAGCTTGAGGCCCCGCACCGCGAAGGCGCCCAGCGACTGCCCGCAGGACCCCGTCAGCTTCACCGTCAGATGGTCGGGTTGCAAGGCGTTCCGCATCCCGAACTTCTTGACGATATGCGAAGACGCCCTCGTCCCGATGGTCCGATGCGTGTTCCGCACGGCGTAGGACAGCTGCATCTTCTCCCCATCCTCGAAGAACCGCGCGCCGTCGCGGATGATCTCGGCATCCAGCGTGTCGGGCACCGCATTGCGCGGCTTCGACCGGTCATAGGTGATCGACCGCGCGCCATCGACGGTGATCAAAAGCGGGTTCAGGTCCAGATCGTCAAGGTTCGCCGCCCCGCGCGAGACCTGGGTCAGCAGATCGGCCCGCCCGATGATCTCGTCCATGCTCCGCGCGCCGATGGAGGCGAGGATCTCCCGCACCTCCTGGGCATAGAAGGTGATCAGGTTCACCACCTTGTCCGCCGTGCCGGTGAACTTGGCCCGCAGCCGTTCGTCCTGGGTGCAGACGCCCACCGGGCAGGTGTTCGACTGGCACTGGCGCACCATGATGCAGCCCATGGCGATCAGCGCGGCGGTGCCGATGCCGTATTCCTCGGCCCCCATCATCGCCGCCATCACGATGTCGCGCCCGGTCCGCAGGCCCCCGTCCGTGCGCAGCGTCACCCGCTCGCGCAGGTTGTTCATCGCCAGCACCTGATGCGCCTCGGTCAGGCCCATCTCCCACGGCAGGCCGGCATACTTGATCGAGGTGGCGGGCGATGCCCCGGTGCCGCCGTTGTGGCCCGAGATCAGGATCACGTCGGCCTTGGCCTTCGCCACGCCCGCCGCGATGGTGCCCACGCCGGACGAGGACACCAGCTTCACGCAGACCTTGGCGCGCGGGTTGATCTGCTTCAGGTCGTAAATCAGCTGCGCCAGGTCCTCGATGGAATAGATGTCGTGGTGCGGCGGGGGCGAGATCAGCGTCACCCCCGGCGTCGAATGGCGCAGCCGCGCGATCAGCGCCGTGACCTTCATCCCCGGCAGCTGGCCGCCCTCGCCGGGCTTGGCGCCCTGCGCGACCTTGATTTCCAGTTCCTCGCAGGCGTTCAGGTATTCCGCCGTCACGCCAAAGCGCCCCGAGGCGACCTGCTTGATCTTGGCCGAGGGGTTGTCGCCGTTCGGCTCGGGCACGAAATGCGCCGGGTCCTCGCCGCCTTCGCCCGAGTCCGACTTTGCCCCGATCCGGTTCATCGCCACGTTCAGCGTCTTGTGCGCCTCGGGGCTCAGCGCCCCCAGCGACATGCCGGGGGTCACGAACCGCTTGCGGATCGAGGTGATCGATTCCACCTCCTCGATCGGCACCGGCTTGCCCAGGGGCTTGATGTCCAAGAGGTCGCGCAGGTGAATGGGCGGGTTCGCCCGCATCGCGGCCGAATACTGCTTCCAGATGTCATAGGACGCCCGGTCGCAGGCCGATTGCAGCATGTGCATCGTCTGCGCTTCCCAGGCGTGCTTCTCGCCCGACCGCCGCGCCTTGTAGAAGCCGCCGATCGGCAGCACGTCCGCGCCACCCAGCCAACCCTTGCGGTGGACCTCCTCCAGCTTCTGCTCGATGCCCGTCAGGCCGATGCCCGAGATGCGGCTCTGCATGCCGGGGAAGTATTCCGCCACCATGGCGCGGGACAGGCCCACGGCCTCGAAGTTCAGGCCTCCGCGATAGCTGGAGATCACGCTGATCCCCATCTTCGACATGATCTTCAGAAGCCCCGCGTCGATGGCATCGCGATAGCGCCGCATCGCGTCGGTCAGCGTCCCGTCCAGAAGGCCCCGGTCGAGACGGTCGGCAATGGAATCCTGCGCCAGATAGGGGTTCACCGTGGTCGCGCCGCAGCCGATCAGGACTGCAAAGTAATGCGGGTCGATGCATTCCGCCGATCGCACATTGATCGAGCAGAAGGTCCGCAGCCCCTTGCGCGTCAGCCAGCTGTGGACCGCCGAGGTGGCAAGGATCATCGGCATCCCCACCTTCTCCGGCCCCTGGTGTTCGTCCGTCAGCACCAGCTGCGCCGCACCCGAGCGCACCGCATCCTCAGCCTCGGCGCGGATCCGCTCCAGCCCCTGGCGCAGGTCGTCCAGCCCTTCCCCCACCGGGAAGGTGCAGTCGATGAAGGCCACCTGACCGCCGAAGCGTTCCACCATGACCTGGAACTCGCGGTTGGCGATGAAGGGGCTTTCCAGCACCAGGATTTCCGTCTGAGAGCTCGACTCATCCAGCACGTTCTTCAGGTTGCCGAAGCGCGTCTTGAGGCTCATCACCCGGCCTTCCCGAAGCGAGTCGATGGGCGGGTTCGTCACCTGGCTGAAGTTCTGGCGGAAGTAGTGGCTCAGCGGGCGATATTGCGCCGACAGCACCGCCGGCGGCGTGTCGTCGCCCATCGAGGCGACCATTTCCTTGCCGTCCTCGGCCATCGGCGCCAGGACCTGCTCCAGCTCCTCGACCGTGAAGCCCGCAGCGATCTGCCGCTTGCGCAACTCCGCCCCGGTATAGGTCTGCGTCTCGGGCACGTCGCGCAGAAGGCTGTTCAGATCGACAACCTTCTCGATCCACTCGCCATAGGGCTGTGCAGCGGCGAGTTTGTCCTTGATCTCGGTGTCGTGGTAGAGCTTGCCCTCCACCATATCGACCGCGATCATCTGC
>JBKBVC010000028.1:0-9679 GCA_046289805.1 Tabrizicola sp. | reverse complement strand
TCTTCTGTCTTTTCCGAGGAATATCGTCGAATGTATTGCCAGAGTCTTAGTGGGGCGGCACGGGGGCTGCAAGGGAGCGTCATTTGCTTTTGCCGCAGGGGTTCCGCGCCTTGAAAGCCGCGCGCGGCGGCCTAGACCCGGTGCATGTTCACGCCGACACGAGCTGCGGGCCTCGAGCGCCTTGCCGACTTCCTGCCCCGCGCGGGCCGCGACTATGCGGCCCGGCGCAACCTCGCTCTGCCCGGTCATCCACATGTGTCCACCCTCTCGCCCTGGCTGCGCCATCGCCTCGTGACCGAAGAGGAAGTCATCGACGCGACCCTGCGCGCCCATCCGCAGGGGGCCGAGAAATTCCTGACCGAGGTCTGGTGGCGGACCTACTGGAAGGGCTGGCTTGAACTGCGGCCGGGGATATGGGCGGCCTACCGCCAGGGCGTGCAGGCGGCGCTGAACCGGTTTGCGGCGGAACCGGGCCTCGCCGCGCGGGCCGAGGCGGCGATGCTGGGCGAGACGGGGATCGAGGGGTTCGACGACTGGGCGCGCGAGCTGGTCGCGGCCGGCTATCTGCACAATCACTCCAGGATGTGGTTCGCCTCGATCTGGATCTTCACCTTGCGGCTGCCTTGGGAACTGGGAGCAGACTTCTTCCTGCGCCATCTCCTCGACGGCGACCCGGCCTCGAACACCCTGTCCTGGCGCTGGGTGGCGGGCCTGCACACGCCCGGCAAGACCTATCTCGCCACCTCCGACAATATCGCACGCAACACGAACGGCCGCTTCCGCCCCGACGGCCTTGCATCCGAGGCCCCGCCCCTGCCGATGCCCCCTCTTCCGCCGCCCCGTCCCGCCCCGCAGGGCGATCCCGTCGATTGCACGGCGGCCTCGCTCCTTCTGGTCACCGAAGAGGACCTGTGTCCCGAATTCCTGCTGGATCTCGGCCTGCGCCCCGTGGCCGTTGCGGCACTCAGCGATGTTGCCGGGCGCTCGCCCCTGGCCGTCGCCGATCCCGTCCACCGCTTCACCGAGGCGGCGATCGCCGACAGCCTCGGCCGTCTCGGCCGTCCCGACGCGCCCCGGTTCGACCGCCGGAGCCTGCCTGCCTTGGTCGATCTGGCGGCAGAAGCAGGGGCGGCCCGGATCGTGACGCCCTACGCGCCGACCGGCCCGGTGGCCTCGGCCCTGGCCGATCTCGCCTTGCTGGCGGAAAGGCGGGGCATCGGCCTGAGCCGCGTGCTGCGCGACCATGACCGGCACGCCTGGCCGCAGGCCACGCACGGGTTCTTCCGGTTCCGCGAAAAGGTGATGGGCTAGCGGAACGTCCGGGCCGCCAGCGCGACCCGCGCTGCGGCGGTGACGAGGCACAGACTGCCGAAGACCCAGGCCAGGGGCACGAACAGGCCGGGCCAGAGCGCGAGGATCAGGAAGCAGAGGATCGTCTCGGTTCCCTCCATGAGGCCGGCGGTGAAATAGAGAGACTTTTCGCCCCGGCTGCGGGTCTGCATGCCCTGCCGCTCGGCCAGCACCGCATAGCCGAGGAAGGTCGCCGCGTTCACATAGAAGCTGAACAGAAGGAAGGCCCCTGCGATCCCGTTCGTTGCCGGGTCGCGCAGGACGAACGCAAGAGGAATCGCGCCGTAGAAGGCGAAATCGGCGACTATGTCGAGAAAGCCGCCAAAATCGCTCTTGCCGCGCGCCCGGGCAACCGCGCCGTCAAGGCCATCGGCCAGCCGGCTGGCCATGAGCACCAGCGCCACCCCGGCCCCTGCCCCGCCGGCAGAGATCAGCCCAGCCGCTGCAAGCCCCAGCACGAGGCCCGCCAGCGTCACTGCGTTGGCCGTGGCCCCGCGCGCCGCCAGCCAGCGGCCGCCCTCGTTCAGGGGGGCGTCGATCACCCCGCGCATCAAGCCGTCCAGCATGGCCCACTCCCGATTCGTCCGCATGATCCCCGCTTGCAGCTCGGCAGGGAAGTCAACTTTCCGCGGATTTCCGCCCAAAGCCCGGGCCGCCCCGCCCACGCTCGCCAAAGTTGCGTGCAGCCGTCACCATTTTTCGCCTATTTCACCAATTTGCCACTTTCTGCCTGATTCCGGCCCAACTGGTCGACGATCAACAGAATTGCCATTGAACGGGGAGTTGCCATGATGATCCGTCTGCAGCTGGCGGCGGTTGCCGCCACGGCCCTGCTTTGCCTAGGGTCAGCCGCCCAGGCCTGCTCGATTCCCGCCAATGCGCCAACCATGCAGCAGGAACTGCTGGCGCACCTGAATGCCGAACGCAAGGCGCGCGGTCTGGCGCCGCTGAAGCTCTCGGCCAAGCTCGATCGTGCCGCCGAAGGCCACGCCTGCGACAATGCCAGGCGCCGCTCGATCAGCCACGAGTCCTCGGATGGTGGCACACTGAAGACGCGGCTGCGCAAGGCCGGCTACAAATATCGCGCCGCCGCCGAAAACACCGGCCGCGGCTTCGGCACGCCCCAGCACGCGGTTGCATGGTGGATGAACTCGCCAAAGCACCGGACCAATATCCTCTATCCGAAGATGCGCGAGGTCGGCATCGGCATCGCAATGTCCGATGCCCCCGACAGCAAGTTGCACTGGGTCATCAACTTCGGCCTCTCGCGCTAGGGTTCAGCGCGCGATCACCAACTCGGCCTTCAGGCCCCCCAGCGCCTCGCTTTGCGACAGGCGCAAAGAACCGCCGTGGCTGCGCGCGATGTCCGAGGCGATCGCCAGTCCCAGCCCCACCCCTCCGCCCTGGTTCGGATCGCGCGAGGCATCCAGCCGCGCGAAGGGTCGCAGGGCCTCGTCGCGGCGGTCCTCGGGGATGCCGGGGCCGTCGTCCTCGACCGCGATGCGCAGGCTGCGCTCCTGAAAGACCACCCGAATTTCCACCCTGCGGCCATAGCGCAGGGCATTGCCGACCAGATTCTCGATGGCGCGACGAACGGCCGTCGGTCGCATCTCCACCGGCTCGGCTCGGCCTTCGACTCCTGCCAGCCGCACCCCCGCCCCCGCCTTCTCGACCACATCCGTCACCAGGGCGACCGCATCCGCCGACTCGGGCTGTTCCACCGCGTCGCTGCGCACGAAGGCGAGGAACTCGTCCACCATGCGTTCCATCTGCGCGACGTCCTGCTGCAATGCCGCCACCTCCGGGTCCTCGGGCATCAGCGACAAGGCCAGCCGCATCCGCGTCAGCGGGGTGCGCAGGTCGTGACTGACGCCGGACAGCATCAGCGTCCGCTGCTCGATCTGGCGCTCGATCCGGGCGCGCATGTCCAGGAAGGCGCGTCCCGCCGCCCGCACTTCCAGCGCCCCGCGCGGCTTGTAGCGCACGCTCTGCCCCTTGCCGAAGGCCTCGGCCGCCTCGGCCAGCTTGGTGATCGGCCGAAGCTGCCGGCGCAGGAAGTAATAGGCGATCACCGTCAGCAGGACCGAGGTGAACAGCATCAGCACGATCAGCTGGTGCGGATTGGTCGCCGACATCCGCCGCCGGCTGACCTCGGCGCCGACCGGCCCGAAACGGCTGTCAAAGCGCAGGAAGACCCGCCGTTTCGGATCGGTAAGGTCCACGGCGCGCAGGGCCGGAAGCCGCTCGCGCAGCGTGGTCATGATCGTGCTTCCGGACAGGTCAATGAAGGCCATCCGGTCCTCGACCGGCGTCTCCGGCCCGGCCGGAAGGGTCAGCCGGATCTCCAGCGCCTCGGCGAGCGGCGCGACCTTGGCGCGGGCCTCCTCGAGCGTGGCGCTGGCCTCGATCCGGTCCATCACGAAGGCCAGATCGATCGCGACACCTTGCGTCATCTGCGCGGTTACGCCTTCATAGAACCGCTGGATGAACTCGGTCGAGAATACCAGCTGAATCGCCAGGATTGGCACGATCAGGATCAGTGCCGCCCGGCCGTAGAGCCCTCTGGGAAGAAGACGTTGCAAGATCGACATCACTCCGACCCTAACCGCGCGCCTGCGGCTTGGAAAGCCGGCAGACCGTGACCGGCACCCGGACCTTGGACCCGCCGGTGCGTTGCCTCGTGGCGCCGAACCCGTCTCCGCTGACCGGGGCCGGGACCAATACCTGGATCGTCGGCGGAAGCGGCCTCGTCGTCATCGATCCGGGGCCCGACGATCCCGCGCATCTCGCGGCGATCCTGGCCGCTGTCGGCCCCGGGCAAAGGATCGACCGGATCGTGGTCACCCATGCCCATCTCGACCACTCTGCCCTCGCGCCGCGCCTTGCCGAACGAACCGGAGCCCCGGTCCATGCCTTCGGCGGTGCCACCGACGGACGCAGCCGTGCGATGCAGGGCCTGGCCGAGAGCCTCGCCGTTCAGGGCGAGGGCCTGGACCTTCGCTTCGCGCCCGACCGGCGGCTGGCCGATGCCGATCTGCTGACCGGCCCGGACTGGGATCTGCGCGCCCTGCACACGCCGGGGCACCTGGGCGGGCACCTGTGCCTCGCCCTGGGAGACACCCTGTTTTCCGGCGATCATGTCATGGGCTGGTCCACCTCGATTGTCTCGCCGCCGGATGGCGACATGACCGACTACATGGCGTCGCTGCACCGGCTGGCCGAGGCGCGCTGGTCCCGCTTGCTTCCCGGTCACGGCGGGCCAGTCGCGGATCCGGCGTGGCGCCTGGCGGACCTGATCGCGCATCGTCAGGGGCGCGAAACGCAGATCCTCGAGTGCCTTGCCGAGGGTCCGGCCCGCCTGGCCGAGCTCACCGCGCGCATCTATGCCGGCACTCCGTCCCAGCTTCTACCCGCAGCCGCGCGCAATGTCCTGGCGCATCTCGTTGATCTTGAAGGCAGAAAGCTTGTGACTGCCGAACCGGCCCTGGCCCCCGGCGCCGAGTTCCGCCTTGCCTGACTGCCAGCGCATTTTCCCCGGATTTGCCCCTTGCCGCCCCCAAGCGGCCTTGCTATAGACCGCCGCGTGTTCCGGCGTAGCTCAGCGGTAGAGCAGTTGACTGTTAATCAATTGGTCGCAGGTTCGATCCCTGCCGCCGGAGCCAAAAATCCCGATCCGACAGGACACTAGGCGGGCAACAAGAGTGCCCGCTTATCTGTGTCCATTCTTGTGCGTTTCCTCTGGCGGATGGACGACAGGGCATGCGGCGCGCCGGACTCGCCGCGGCGGTCTGACAAGATCCCGCGCTCCGGACCGTATGCTCCCTGACCCTCGGATACGGCCGCGCCGGCTCGCAGCGGCTGATCGGCGTTGATGCGTCAGAACCAGCCGTCAAATCCGTCCTGAAAGACCCGCCGCTCTCCGGCTCTTTCCCGCCGGTCGGTGCCGTCGCATCCCGCGATTTCATTCTTGTATTGTAATAGCTTTGAATTTTACTATATGAAGCTTGCCAGACAAACGCGAGCGCGAATCCGATGTCCCGACCCTTTCTCATGTCCAGCCTGATGGCTGTCGCCCTTCTCTCCGCCGGTCCGCTCTTGGCCGAGCCGTTCACCGTCACCGCCAGACCCGTCACCGTCTGGAAATCGGTCTACGGCAGCGTCGAGGCGCGCGACAGGATCCCGGCACGCTCGCGCATCGGCGGAACGCTGGTCGAGCTTTCGGTGAACGAAGGCGACAGGGTGACCGCCGGTCAGGAGATCGCCCGGATCGTCGATGACAAGCTGGACTTTCAGCTGGCCGCGCTTGCCGCGCAGCGCGAGGCCCTGTCGGCCCAGCTGGCCAATGCCGAGGCCGACCTGAAGCGCGGCGAAGACCTTCTGAAGAACGGCGTGACGACCACTCAGCGCGTGGATGCCCTTCGTACCCAGGTGGACGTGCTGAAGGGACAGATCGCCTCGCTTGCCGCCCAGGCCGATGTCGTCATCCAGCAGGCCAAGGAGGGCGTCGTGCTCGCGCCCGTCGCGGGCCGGGTGCTGGACGTGCCGGTCACCAGGGGTGCGGTGCTGATGCCGGGCGAGGTCGTGGCCGTGGTCGGCGGCGGTGGCACCTTTCTGCGTCTCTCGGTTCCCGAACGGCATGCCACCGCGCTTGATGCGGGCGACAGGATCCGCCTCACCGAAGGCGGCGAGGAGCGCGAGGGCACGCTCGCCCGCGTCTATCCGCTGATCGAGGGCGGCCGCGTGACCGCCGATGTCGAGATCGAGGGCCTGCCCGACAGCTTCGTCGGCAAGCGCATGCTGGTCAGCCTGCCGGTCGGCGAACGCGAGGCGCTCATGGTGCCCGAAACCGCGCTAATCACCCGCGCCGGGCTCGATTTCGTCGGCCTCAGAACGCCCGAAGGCGCAGTCCTACGCAGCGTCGTGCCGGGCGAGGCCCAGGTGATCGACGGCGTCCCCATGGTCGAGGTCGTCACCGGCCTTGTTGCCGGCGATGTCGTTCTGCCCGCTTCCGAGCTGACCCAGGCTGCCGGGGTGGGCCATGAGTGAGCCGAAGACCAAGCACCCGCTGGGGATCGCGGGCGGCCTGACCAGGGCCTTCATCAACTCTTCCCTGACGCCCCTCTTCATCCTTGCCGCCCTCGCCGCCGGCCTCGTCGCGCTCGTCTCGCTCCCGCGCGAGGAAGAGCCGCAGATCTCGGTGCCGCTCGTTGACATCCATGTCCAGGCCCAGGGCCTGAAGGCGGTGGATGCGACCAAGCTCGTGACCGAACCGCTCGAGGTGCTGGTCAAGGGCATCAACAACGTCGAGCACGTCTATTCCTCGACCCGCGACGACGCCGCGATGGTGACCGCGCGCTTCGAGGTCGGCACCAGGTCCGAGGACGCGATCCTGCGCGTCCACGACAAGATCCGCGCCAACATGGACGTGATCCCGGTCGGCATTCCCGAACCGCTGATCGTCGGCCGCGGCATCGACGACGTGGCCATCCTGACGCTGACCCTGTCCTCGGAAACCGCCACCGCGAACGACCTGACCCGCATCGCCCGCACGCTCCAGACCGAGGTCGCCAAGACCGAGGAAGTGGGGCTGACCTATCTGGTGGGCGACGCCCAGGACGCGATCCGCATCGAGCCGGACCCGGACCGGCTGGCTCTTTACGGCGTGACGCTGCAACAGCTGGCGGGCAAGGTGGCGCAGGCGAACCGGACGCTGAACACCGGCAAGCTGCGCGACCAGGGCCAGATGGTGGACCTGGTGGCGGGAGAGACGCTGACCGCGCCGGCCGAGGTGGCGAACCTTCTGCTCACCACCCGCGACGGGCGTCCGGTCTATGTCTCGGACGTGGCCACCGTGCGCTACGTCGAAAGCACGACCGACACCATCGTCTCGCACATGGCCAAGACCGAGGACGGCAAGGTGACTTCGGGCCCGGCCGTGACGCTGGCCATCGCCAAGCGTGCCGGAGCGAACGCGGTCGTCGTGGCCGAAGCGGTGCTGCACCGCGTCCACCAGCTGGAACCGAAGCTGATCCCCGACGGGGTGGACATCACCATCACCCGCGACTACGGCGAGACGGCGAACGAAAAGGCGAACGAACTCTTGTTCCACCTCGGCCTCGCCACGGTGTCGATCATCGTGCTGGTCTGGCTGGCGATCGGCTGGCGCGAGGCGGGGGTCGTCGCCATCGTGATCCCGGTCACGATCCTGCTGACACTGTTCGCCGCCTGGATCATGGGCTTCACGCTGAACCGGGTGTCGCTCTTCGCGCTGATCTTCTCCATCGGCATCCTGGTCGATGACGCCATCGTGGTGATCGAGAACATCGACCGCCACTGGGGCATGGACCGCCGCAAGCCGCGCCTGCAGGCCGCCATCGAGGCAGTTGCCGAGGTCGGCAACCCGACCATCGTCGCCACGCTCACCGTGGTGGTGGCGCTGCTGCCGATGCTCTTCGTGTCCGGCCTGATGGGCCCCTACATGTCGCCCATCCCGGCCAATGCCAGCGCGGCGATGATCTTTTCCTTCTTCGTCGCGGTCATCATCACCCCCTGGCTGATGGTCAAGATCGCCGGCCGTGCCGACATGAGAGAGCACGCCCATGACGACATTCACGGCGGCCATCATGGCGGCTGGCTGGAAAAGGCCTACTCGGCCGTCGCTCGGCCCGTGCTGAAGACCAAGGGGCGCAGCCTGACCTTCCTGCTGGTCACTGCCATCCTGTCCTTCGGTTCGCTCGCGGCGCTCTATACCCGCGACGTCACGGTGAAACTCCTGCCCTTCGACAACAAGTCCGAGCTTTCGGTCGTGATCGACCTGCCCGAGGGCTCTTCGGTCGAGGCGACCGACCGCGTGGCCCGCGACGTGGCCGATGTCGTGATGCAACTGCCCGAGGTGACCTCGGTCCAGACCCATGCCGGCACGCCCGCGCCGTTCAACTTCAACGGGCTCGTGCGCCACTACTACCTGCGCAAGGAGCCGCAGCTTGGCGAAGTGGCGATCAACCTGACGCCCAAGACCGACCGCGACCGTGCCAGCCATGACATCGCGCTGGACATCCGCCAGCGTCTGGCCAGCCTGCCGGTGCCGGAAGGCACCAGCCTGAAGGTCGTCGAACCGCCGCCGGGGCCGCCGGTGATTTCCACCCTTCTGGCCGAAGTCTATGGCCCCGATGCCGAAACCCGGCGCGAGGCCGCCCGGTTGATCCGCCAGGCCTTCGAAGCCGTGCCCTTCATCGTCGATGTGGACGACAGCTTCGGCACGCAAGGACGCCGCCTGCGCGCGACGATCTCGACCGACGATCTCGATTTCTACGGCGTGCAGGAACAGGACGTGTTCGACACGCTCGCCCTTCTGAACGGCGGCCAGACCGTGGGCTATTCGCACCGGGGCGAAGGTCGCCTGCCGATCCCGCTGGTGGTGGGCCGCGACAAGTCGGACCGGGTCCTGGACGAACGCTTTCTGACCACCCCCATCCCCGCCAACGCCCTGCCCGGCGCGCGCGGGGTGGTGGAACTCGGCGACGTGATCCGCGTCTCCGAGGATCAGGCGAGCTTCCCGATCTTCCGCCACAACGGCCGCGATGCCGAGATGGTGACGGCGGAACTCGCCGGCGATTTCGAGGCCCCGCTCTACGGCATGCTCGCCGTGGCCGACCAGATCAAGAAGATGGACTGGCCCGAAGGCACCAAGCCCACGATCGCGCTGCACGGCCAGCCCGAGGACGAAGGCAAGGTCACGCTCCTGTGGGACGGCGAATGGGAAGTGACCTTCGTCACCTTCCGCGACATGGGGGCGGCCTTTGCCGTGGCGCTCCTGGGCATCTACATCCTGGTCGTGGCGCAGTTCGGCTCGTTCAAGCTGCCGCTGGTCATCCTGACGCCGATCCCGCTGACCTTCCTCGGCATCATGGCCGGCCACTGGCTGTTCGGTGCGCCCTTCTCGGCCACCTCGATGATCGGCTTCATCGCGCTGGCGGGGATCATCGTGCGGAACTCGATCCTGCTGGTCGATTTCATCCGCCACGCCACGCCCGAGGGCCAGTTGCCCGGCGTCGCCACCCTGATCGAGGCCGGCGCGATCCGCTTCAAGCCGATCCTCCTGACCGCCATCGCCGCCATGATCGGCGCGGTGGTGATCCTGGCCGACCCGATCTTCCAGGGTCTCGCGATTTCCCTGCTGTTCGGTCTGCTCAGCTCGACGCTGCTGACCGTGCTCGTCATCCCGGCGATCTACCGCGTCTTCCGGACCGCATCCGGCAGCACGGCCCCCGCCACCACTGCCTGATCAGAGGAGGAGACTGAAATGGCACATGTCGTCATACTGGGCGCC
>JBKBVC010000027.1:0-9751 GCA_046289805.1 Tabrizicola sp. | reverse complement strand
CCTTCTCGACCATGCGCCTTCTGCCGTCCTTGCAGCAGATCTATCACTCGCTGGTCGCGCTCAGGGGGGCGACCGCGATCCTTGACGCCATCGTGGCCGACTTCAAGTCCACGCCGGCCCTGCCTCTGGCCGATGCAGTGCGGACCGAGCCCCTGCGGCTTGAGCGCGCGCTGGAACTGGACGGGGTCAGCTTTGCCTATGCCCAGGCCGAAAAGCCGACGCTGCGCGGGGTGGACCTGGTCATCCCGGCCCGGACGACGGTGGGGATCGTCGGCGGGACGGGGGCGGGCAAGACGACGCTGGTCGATCTGATCCTGGGGCTGCTGACGCCGGACCAGGGCGAAATTCGGGTGGATGGCGTGCGGATCACGCCGGAAAACCTGCGTGCCTGGCAGGACACCCTGGGCTATGTGCCGCAGACGATCTTCCTGACCGACGAGACCATCGCCTCGAACATCGCCTTCGGCGTGCCGAAGGATCAGATCGACATGGCCGCCGTCGAACGCGCGGCGCGAATCGCCGCCCTGCACGACTTCGTGGTGTCCGACCTGCCGCAGGGCTATCAGACCTTCGTGGGCGAACGGGGCGTGCGCCTGTCGGGGGGTCAGCGGCAACGCATTGGCATCGCCCGGGCGCTGTACCGCGACCCGACACTTCTGATCATGGACGAGGCGACATCGGCGCTGGACAACATCACCGAGCGGGTGGTGATGGAGGCGGTGAACCGTGTCCGCGCCGACAAGACCATCATCCTGATCGCGCACCGTCTGACGACGGTGAAGACCTGCGACACGATCTTCCTGATGGACCGGGGCCGATTGCTGGCGCAGGGCAGCTATGACGAGCTGCTGGCCGGCAATGCGACCTTCCGGCGCATGGTCGCCGGGGATGCCGAAGAGGTGCATGCCGGATCATGAACATGAACGCATCATTCCCGAGCCGCACCAGGTGCCGCGACCGTTCTGACCACGCAATGCATATTGATAAGAAGACTGAGAGGTTATCATGTCCGTGAACACTCTGCCGATCGACCCCGAGACGCTCTTGATCGATGCCGATGGCGCCCGCGAATATGCCAAGGCGGCGGCCGAGGAGTACAGGTCGAAGAAGCCCTACCCCTACGGCTGTTTCGACAACTTCATGCCGCCCGAGATTCTGGACCGTGTGCGCGAGGAGTTGCGGGTCCTGCCGGCGGCGGAAACCTTCTTCAACCGGCCGCAGGAAAAGCTGAAGGCGGCCTACATGCCCGAACGGCTGGGCCCCTATACCCGGGCGCTGTTCCATTCGCTGAACTCCAAGGGCTTTCTGGCCTTCCTCGAGGAACTGACCGGCATCGACGGGCTGATCCCCGACCCCTATTACGCGGGCGGCGGCATCCATGTGGTGTCGAACGGCGGGCATCTCGACATCCACGCCGACTTCAACCGCCAGGGCAAGCTGAACCTGGAACGGCGGCTGAATGTGCTGATCTACCTGAACAAGGACTGGAAAGAGGAATACGGCGGATCCTTCGAGGTCTGGAACGAGGACATGACCGCCAAGGTTGCGGGTTTCGTGCCGCTGTTCAACCGGATGTGCTGCTTCAATACCGGGTCGAATACCTGGCACGGCAATCCCGAGCCGGTGAACCACCCCGACAAGGAGCCGCGGATGTCGATCGCGTTATACTACTACACCGCGACCTGGGATTCGACGAAGGTGTCGCACTCCACCCTGTTCAAGCCGCGCCCCGGCACCAAGGACAAGGTGGACCGGATGGAGCAGCGCCACCAGATCATGCAGAACCTTCTGCCCCCGGTGATCTACCGCCGGCTTGGCCACCGGCTGCGCAAGCTGGGGATCTGAGGATCCTGCTGGCGCCGGACCGAGGCCAGAAACTCGGCCATGCGTCCGGCGATGACGTCGGGCGCAAGGCTGGTGGCTACATGACGGCGCGCGGCAGTTCCCAGACGGCGCGCCAGGGACGGATCGCGCATCAGCCGAAGGCAGGCATTGGCCATTGCTTCGGTGTCCTCGGAGGGGACCATCAGGGCGGTCTCTTCGTGCCTCGCGATCTCCTGCTGACCGCCGACGCTGGTTGCCACGACCGCTGATCCGGCCGCCATGGCCTCGATCAGCGTGCCGCCGAAGTTTTCATAGCGGGATGCGACCAGCGTGACCCCGTGCCGTGCGCGCAGGGCGGCCACTTCCTCGCGCGATTGCTTTCCGACCGCCTTGATCCGAGACCGGATCGGCATGGGCAGGCGGGCCAGCCGGTCGGAGAGCGTGTCCCTTCCGCCCCCGGCCCGCGGCAGGCCCTCGTCCGGCCCGGCAAAGGTGAACTGCGCGGCGGGGTGCGCCTTGGCAATCCGCGCGAAGGCCTCGACGACGAGATCGCCGCCCTTGATGTGGTCGAACCGGCCGACAAAGAGGACATGGTTCAGAAGGTCATCCGTCAGATCGATGCCCTGGGCCGGAACCGGAAACGGGTTCGGGATCACGGCCTTGGGCACCTGCGGCAGGCCCCACAGCGCCTCGGTCTGGCGCAGGACGGCTGCCGAGGGCGAGGTGATGCCATCCACCCGGCGCAGACCCCTGGCCTCGCGCGCCTCTCGGCGGGCGCTGACGGCGTCATCGGGGGCACTGCCGGCCATGCGGTGCAGCCACCACGGGCCATGCAGGGTCGCCACGACCGGGATGGAGACCTTCTGCCGGATATCCCCGACCCAGCCCTGCGTCTCTTCCATCACGACGACCTCGACGCCATGCAGGGCAACTGCGCGCCGGATCGCCTCGGCGTGCCGGTCCACCATGAACCGGACCAGCCAGCCCTCCGGGTCCAGCTTTCGCCTCAGGCGATCCACCAGCCGCAGCTCCGGATCGGTCATGGTGACAACCCGCGGGTGGGCATGCGGGCCATCCACCGTGTCCGCGATGATGGTGACCTCGTGCCCCGTGCTTTCCAGACCCGAAGCCAGATGGCTGACGGCGGTCGCAATCCCGTTCGGCGTCCGCACGCCGGGCCAAGCCGGAGTGACAAAAGCGACCCGCAGCGGCCGGACGTCACGGGTTCCGGTCATGGAAGGCCTCTCGGCCGGGCAGTCCGGAGGTTTCGCAAGGCGTGCTGACTTACCGACATCTTGGGGAAAGACCGACCAAATTCACTTTCTAGTCCACAAGCATGCCGATGGTGATCGACATTCCGCCCAATGCCTTGCGCCTGCGGAGACTGAACGGAACCGGCATCCACTGTCAAGGAACTTGCGGTGTGGCGCGGGGAAGGCGTGCCCTGATCCGCGGCTCAGGACTGCCGCAAGAGCGCCGCCAGCCCGTCCTCCAGCGTCACCTCGGCGGTCACGCCCAGCACCGCGCGCGCGCGGTTCGGATCGCCGCAAGACTCCCGGATATCGCCCACGCGGGGAGGGCCGTGCTGCACCACCGGCAGGCGCCCATGCAGCCGCGCCAGCGTGTCGATCAGCGCCAGAAGCGTCGTCGTCCGCCCGGTGCAGATGTTGAACACTTCTCCTGCCGCATGCGGCGCGCGCGCCATCGCCGCAAGAAGAAACCGCACCACATCGGCGACAAAGACGAAATCCCGGGTCTGCAAGCCGTCGCCGAACACCGTGACCGGCAAGCCCTGGGCCAGGCGGCTGTTGAAGATCGAGATCACGCCCGAATAGGCGGACGAAGGGTCTTGCCGCGGGCCATAGATGTTGAAGGGCCTGAGGCCCACGGTGGGCAGGCCATGCACCGCCATCGCGATGCGTCCGTGCAGTTCCGATCCCAGCTTGTCCACGCCGTAGGCCGTCTGCGGGCGCGGCACCCGCGCCTCGTCCACCGCCCCCTGGCCCGCATCGCCATAGACGGCGGCAGAGGAGGTATAGACCACAGGCACGCGCCCCGCCCGCGCGGCTGCCTCGAACACCGTGACGGTGCCGGTCTGATTGGTCAGATGCCCCTCGCGCCAGTGTTCGTTGCAATAGGCAACAGAGGCGATCCCCGCCAGATGGAACACCCCTGCACAGCCCGCAATGGCCTGTGCGACGATCCCGGGGTCCGCCACATCCCCCACGACCACCTGCACCTCGGGCGCCAGGTTGGCACGCTTGCCGGTGGACAGGTTGTCCAGCGCGACCACGTCGTCGCCCCGCGCCAGGAGCGCATCCGCCAGATGCGACCCGACGAAACCGCAGCCTCCGGTGATCAGATATTTCGCCATCGCTCGTGCACCCTCAATCCCGGCGATCCGCAGGTGCCGCCACGCCGCATCGGCCTGCCACCACAGGCCTGCCCGAGGCACGGCGCCCCGATCCTCGCCCGCTGCCACGATCTGTCGCCGACCGGGCCGGGTCCATCATCTCAGGGCGCCTCTCTGCTCGGATCGCTTCTGCCGTTTCTGAGGGGGGCGCATTTCCGGCATGAGCCAGCTTGCCCGTCCGCCACTCGGTTCCGGATCGGCAGGGCCTTCCGTTTCGGCGATGTCCTTCGGAGAGCGAACCACCACAAGCCCTGCGATGGCCCCGGCGGCAAGCCAGACGTAGTTGACGAGACCGGCATTCGGCAGCAGGTCGATCAGCATGGCGGCGAGAAGGACGGTCATGCCCGGCGGGATCATCGAGGGGCCAAGCACCTTGCGACGCAAGGCGTAGAGCAGGATCGGAACGGTCAGCAGGCCGAAGCGGCCGATATAGCCAAGCCAGCCGTAAACCCCGATGAAGATCAGCCAGATCCCGTCGGTGATGCTGGTCATCCTGCCGGTTTCGGGGTCGAAGATCGCGTTCCGACCCCAGCTGCCCCAGCCGGCCAGCGGCTTGAGGTTCGCCTTGGTCAGAAGGGCGTCCTCGTTGTCGAGCCGGAATTTCAGCGAGGCCGCCCGCTCTTCGTCGATCGAAAGCGCCAGTTCGTAGGCGGCATTGACAGGGATCCAGCCCGCCCCGCGCAGCATCGGGTAGAACATGACGACGAAGGCCACGACGACCGACAGCACCACCTGCAAGCGCCGCCCGAGCAAGAGCACGATCAGCGCCGAGGGCACGGCGATGATCAGGGCGCCAAGGCTCTTGCACAGGTAGAGCACCACAAGCAGCCAGAGCGTCGCTGCCAGCCAGGGGAAGGCCAGTCGGCCCTCGCGCCGGGCTTCCCGGAACAGGATCGCGGCCGAGATGATCGAGAGGCAGAAGAAGATCCCGACCATCAGGCCATGGTTCAGGAAGACGACGGGACGAAAGCCCCCGGCGCGGATGTGCTGGACGAAATCGGAGGGGAAGAAGCCGTAGACCCAGGTGTGCAGCTGGGGTGACAGGCGCACCTCGATCAGGGCGGGAATGGAATAGACCAACCCGCCGATGGCAAAGGCTTCCAGAATCGCCCGATGGCCCTTCAGGGTATTCAGGTAGCGCAGTCCCAGCCAGAACGGCAGCAGCGCGACGAGGATCTGCGAGATGAGGCCCCAGGCATCGTAGAGCCTGAGCCCGGGCAGGAAGATCCGGCCGTCGACGATCGGATCGGTATTGGACAGGACGGTCAGGACCGGCGTCACCACGACGAGAAGCAGCAGCCCGACCAGGATCTGCCGACCGAACCGGGCCGGGGCTTCCGTGGACGCGACCAGCTTCGGGCTCATGAAAAGGCACAGCACCAGCGCCGTGATCGCAGGCACCAGCTGCTTGTCGATCGCGGGGACCATCGGGAACTTGATGAAGGTCTCGGACGGCAGGAACAGGTGTCCGCCGATGATCGTCCAGGCCAGCGCACGTTCAAGCGTCAGGGCACGAAACAGCGCCACGGCCACAAGGGGCGAGGCAAAGAGCACCAGGTAGGCAAATACATTCGGCATCAAGACCCGTCCGCGCGCGCTGACTGGTCCCGTTCTATCCGCTCTGGAGCGCAAGGGAAATGGGCGCCGGACGCGCGAGCGGCCGCGGCGGGCGATTTCCGGGTTTCCGGCGACCCTTGGAAGGTTGCCGGTTTTGTGGTTTCTGACGACATGACCGACCGTGGCTTCGAGCGTTCCGCGTGACCGACCTTTCGCCTGCCGCAGCCGGCCTTGGGGCCGTGATCATCGGGCGCAACGAAGGGGCGCGGCTGGTGGCCTGCCTCGCCTCGTTTCCGGCCTCGGTGCGCCCGTTGGTCTATGTCGATTCCGGATCGACCGATGGCAGCGTGGCGGCGGCACGGGCGGCGGGGGCCGAGGTCGTGGCGCTGGACATGTCGGTGCCCTTCACCGCCGCAAGGGCGCGCAACGCGGGCTTCGAGCGACTGATGGAGCTTGGCGCATCCGAGTTCGTGCAGTTCGTCGATGGCGACTGCGTGCTGCAACCGGGCTGGCTGCCCGCCGCCCGTGCCTTCCTCGAGGCGCATCCCGAGGTGGGCGTAGTCTGCGGGCGGCGGCGCGAGATGCGGCCCGAAGTCTCGGTCTGGAACCGGCTCTGCGACGCGGAATGGGACACGCCGGTCGGTCAGGCCAAGGCCTGCGGGGGCGATGCGCTGATGCGGACGGCGGCGGTGCGGGAGGTGGGCGGCTATGACCCCGGCCTGATCGCGGGCGAGGAGCCGGAGCTGTGCGTGCGGCTGCGTGCGGCGGGCTGGCAGGTCTGGCGGATCGGCGAGGAGATGACCCTGCACGATGCGGCGATGACCCGGTTCGGCCAGTGGTGGAAGCGCACGCGGCGCGGCGGCCATGCCTTCGCCGAAGGCGCGGCGCTGCACGGCGCGCCGCCAGAGCGGCACTGGGTGGCCGAGACGCGCCGCGCCGTCCTCTGGGGCGCGGTCCTGCCGGTCGTGGCGCTGGCCGGGGCGCTGGTGACGCCCTGGGCGCTGCTTCTTCTGGCGCTCTATCCGCTGCAGGTGCTGCGGCTGGCGCGCCGGCATGGCTGGGAGCGGGCCTTCTTCATGACGCTCGCCAAGTTTCCCGAGGCGCAGGGCGTGCTGGAATACTGGCTGAACCGCCTGCGGCAGCGCCGGTCGCGGCTGATCGAATACAAGTGAGGAGCCTTCCTCATGGCCTGAGGCGGCCATCCGGGCCGCCCTTGCGGAAAAGTTCGGCCAGCCATGCGCCTTCGCGGGCGATGTCGTGGTCCCGTTCCACCGCCTGCCGTCCGGCCTCTCCCATCCGCGCGGCCAGTGCGGGGTCGGCCATCAGCTGCATCATCCGCTCGGCGAGCGTCTCCACATCCCCCGGTGGCACGGTGAAGCCGGTCACGCCGTCCTGCACCAGTTCCGGCACCCCCGCGACGCGGCTGGCGACCACCGGGATGCGGCTGGCCAGTGCCTCCATGTAGACCACCGGCAGCCCCTCGGCGAAGGAGGGCAGGACCAGCATGTCCGAGGTGGACAGAAGCTCGGCCACCTGGCCCTGGGTCATGAAGCCGGCAAAGCGCACCGAGTCCGCGATGCCGAGTTCGGCGGCGCGCGCCTCGGCCGGGGCGCGGGCGGGCCCGTCGCCGGCGAGCGTCAACGTCGCATCGGGATGGGCCTTCAGCACCCGCGCCATCGCCTCGATCAGGAGAAGCGCGCCCTTCACCGGGTCGAGCCGGCCGACGAAGGCCACCCGCTTGCCGAAGCTCGGCACCGCGCGGCGATACAGGGCGGGATCGACGCCACAATGGACGATGGCGATCTTGCCCCAGTGCGCGGGGTCCGAGAAGAGCATCAGCTGCGAGCGGCAGAAATGGGTGATCGCCACGACGAACTGCGCCCGCGCGATCTTTTCCGGTAGCGCCCAGCGGTCCACCTCGAAGAAGATCGCCGGCCCGTGTTCGGTGAAGCTGAAGGGGATGCCCGCCAGTTTCGCGGCCAGCACGGCGACCGAACAGCTGGAATTGCCGAAATGGTTGTGCAGATGGCGCGCGTTCACGCGGCGCAGGTGCCCAGCCAGGACGCCGGCTTCGAGGAAGTAGAAGATCTGCCAGAGGAAGGCCTTCAGCCCCGGTGCGCGCATGCGGATCGCCAGCGCCAGGGTCGAGACCCAGGTGCCGGGAGAGCGGAGGAAGGCAGCGGCATGGGCGCGCAACAGCCGCAGCGGGTTCTTCGCGGCGGCAATGACATAGAAGGTCTCGGCGCGGGCCTCCTGCTCCTCGCGGCCCTTGAACTCGGACGCGGGCGGGCGGCGGATCGAGCAGGTGACGACCGGCACCCCGGCCGCGCGCACCGCCTGCACCTCGCGCAGGATGAAGGTATGTGAAACCTTGGGATAGTCGCCGGTGAGGTAGGCAACGGGGCGGGGGTCGGGTGTATCGGTCATTCAATGATCCTGCCGGTTCAGGCGGCGGCGCCACCACATCAGCTTGCCTGCGCCGCCCCAGGCGGCAAGCTGGTGACGGATGGAGCGGGCCGGGGAAAAGGGTCGGGTGAGCAGCGACAGAAGGCCGTGGCCTGCAAGTTGCGCCGCGCCGGCGGCCATCCAGAAGGCCACGCGCATGACGCCGCGCAGGCCGCCGTGGCCGCTTTCGACGAGGCAGCGCAACTGCCCGTCGCTGAACCGTCGCGCCCGCAGGAAGGCCAGAGTGGCGCGGGAGGCTGGCACGATCTCTTCCACCCGCGCCTCGGGGCACCAGAGCATCGGGACGCGGTGATCCTCGGCCAGCTGGCGGAAGAGCCAGACATCTTCTCCGCCCCGGTCGAAGGCGGGGTCGAAGGGGGGATCGGCCAGGGTCAGCGTCGCGCGGGCGAACATGGAATTGCCCGAGCCGAGCCAGGCGCGCAGGTGCTGGACCTCGGCGCCCGAAGGCACGGGCAGGCGGCGGCTGAAGAGGCGGTCGAGAGGGGCGCGCAGGGGGGCGGGAGGGTCGGTCTCGAACCGCGGTTCGATCGCGCCGAAGGCCGCGCAGGCGCCCTGGCGGGCCGCGGCGGCAAAGGCGGCCAGCCAGCCCGGCGCGGGGGTTTCGTCGTCGTCGAGGAAGATCACATGACTGCCCCGCGCCTCGGCCACGCCCCGGTTGCGGGCGCGGGCGACGCCGGTCCTGGGTTCGTGTACATAGCGGACGAAATCGGGGGCGTCGCCCGCCACGGCGCGGGCCGAAGCCTCGGGCGAATTGTCGATGAGAAGCAGCTCGACGGGTTCGGGAATCGCTGCGCGCTCACGGGCGACGGCGGCGATGAGCGGGGGCAGATAAGCCTCGCGCCGGAAGGTCGGCACGACGATGCTGAGGGAGACCGGCAACAATCCGGCCGTGGGCGCGGGATCGTTCCGCCGTCCGAATGATCCTTGCGCGAATGCCACGAAAAACCCTGTAAATCCCGATATGATTCAGACTATCTGGCTGACGGCGAATGGACAATCGCCTGCCCGTCGGGACAGGTGCCAAAGCTGTGTGGCGAGAGAATGGCGGGAGTGTCGATGGTGCGCGAGGGACAGGCGGATTCCGGGGTGTCGGGGCTGGATGCCCTGTCGCTGGTCAACTTTCCGACCGAGGCGGCGCTTCTGGCCGACATGGAGGCCCGCCTTGGCCGGGGGCAGGGCTTTGCGGTGGCGACGCTGAACCTTGACCATGTGGTCAAGCTGCGGAGGAACCCGACCTTCCGCGCGGCCTATCAGGCGCACAGCCATGTGGTCGCGGACGGCAACCCCATCGTCTGGATGGCGCGGCTTTCGGGGCGGCGCGACGTGGAGCTGGTGCCGGGGTCCGAGCTGATCGCGCCGGTTGCGGCAATGGCGGCGCGGCTGGGGGTGCCCTTGGCCTTCCTCGGGTCCACCGAGCCGGTGTTGCGGGCGGCGGCCGAGCGGTTGCAGGCCGACCATCCGGGGCTGAAGGTCGCGGCCTGCCTCGCGCCG
>JBKBVC010000434.1:0-2068 GCA_046289805.1 Tabrizicola sp. | reverse complement strand
CAGGAGGCCGAGGCCCACGACGGCGGCGGTCAGAACCACCCAGTCAACGGTCACGGCGCCGGCTTCGTCTTTCAGGAAAGCGGAGAACTTGGTCATTTGTCTGGTCCTTTGCTAAGGTGTCATCTGTCACTTCAACCGCTTCGAGTTGGCTGCATCCTGCGGCGTCGTCGTTCGGTATGAGCCCATATAGCCCCCCAAAAATGGCAGCAGTTTGGACGAGATCAGCAGAATTTCGGCCATCTGAAGATTTCTGCCGGTTTCCATGCAAGTTACTGGAATTCCAAGAAAAGATTCTTAGGACTCTGTTCACCTTTGCATGTTAGGGCGTGGTTTTTCGGCCAAATCGGGCAGAATTGCCATGATTGGTCGGCAAAAGTTCTGGCCAGACCCCCTTGATGCTGCGACTCTACCGGCAAAACAACGAGGCGAGCAGGCCCCGACCATGCTGATGACAAGACCGGGAATCGCCGCGATTCTCTGCACGGCCCTGAGCTGTGCGGCGCAGGCGGACGACTATACGTTCAAGAGGGTGAAGGTGGGCGATTCCCTGCCCGGCAAGCGCATCACCGTCCAGATCGACCCGGAAGAGCAGGCCCGATACCTTGCCGCCCTGCCCAAGGTCGACCCGAACCCCGTGCGCCGCGAGGAAGAGAAGCCGCCTGCCGAAAGGTCGGACCGCGATCCGGGGCCCGCTCCGGCCTCTTCCTACGGCTGGTACTGGGAAAAGGTCCCCACCGACATCGACGCCAGGGCGGACCGCTTCGAACTGGCGCTGGCCTCGCTGTCGCAGGGGCCGGGCGGCACGGTGGTCGGCGCGCCCCGGTTGCAGCACCTGCAAGAGGTGTCCGAGAAATACGGCAAGGATATCCTGCGCGCGACGCTGGATACCAAGGTCTCGCCCGCGCTGGTGCTGGCAGTGATCGGGATCGAAAGCGCGGGCCGGGCGGATGCGGTCAGCCATGCCGGCGCGGTGGGGTTGATGCAGCTGATCCCGGCCACGGCAGAACGCTTCGGTGTCAAGGATGCGACCGATCCCGTGCAGAACATCAAGGGCGGTGTGGCCTATCTGGACTGGCTGATGGACCGGTTCGACAATGACCCCGTGCTGGTTCTGGCCGCCTACAACGCGGGCGAAGGCGCGGTCGAGGCGAACAAGGGCGTGCCCCCCTATGCCGAGACGCGGGACTATGTGCCCAAGGTGCTGGCGGCCTGGCAGGTGGCGCAGGGGCTGTGTGTCAGCCCGCCGATGCTGGTCACCGACCCCTGCATCTTCCGCACCGACATGGCCGGGCTGTAGGGTCGGGGCGCGCACGCGCCGCGCCCCGGTCCTGCAACGGCCAGAGCGGTCAGCCGACGATGGTCGCCTCGGTCGCGGCGCGCAGTTCCTCTTCCGTGACGCCCGGGGCAAGCTCGACGATGTGAAGCCCCTTGTGCCCCACATCCAGCACGCCCAGGTTGGTGATGATGCGGTCCACCACGCCCTTGCCCGTCAGGGGAAGCGTGCAGGATTTCAACACCTTGGACTCGCCGTGCTTCGAGGTGTGGTCCATCACCACCACCACTCGGCCGACGCCGGCGACCAGGTCCATCGCCCCGCCCATGCCCTTGACCAGCTTCCCCGGGATCATCCAGTTTGCCAGGTCGCCGTTTTCGGCCACTTCCATCGCGCCGAGGATCGCCATGGCGATCTTGCCGCCGCGAATCATGGCGAAGCTCGTCGCCGAATCGAAATACGCGGTCTGCGGCAGCTCGGTGATCGTCTGCTTGCCGGCGTTGATGAGGTCGGGGTCTTCCTCGCCCTCGTAGGGGAAGGGGCCCATGCCGAGCATCCCGTTTTCCGATTGCAGGGTGACGTTCACGCCCTCGGGGATGTAGTTCGCCACCAGGGTCGGGATTCCGATCCCGAGGTTCACATACATCCCGTCGCGCAATTCCTGCGCCGCGCGGGCGGCCATGCCGTTGCGGTCCCAGCCTTTGGTCTCGCTCATCATGCGTTCTCCCGCTTGCGGACGGTGCGGTTCTCGATCCGCTTTTCGTGTGGGCCGGAAATGATCCGGTGGACATAGAT
>JBKBVC010000433.1:0-2072 GCA_046289805.1 Tabrizicola sp. | reverse complement strand
GCGCCGCCAGCCGCGTCATCAGACCCAGGACGATCAGCGCCGGCAGGATCACCTCGGCCCAGGACCCGGCCAGCACCACTATCCTCTGCCACAGGGCCAGCCCGCCCGGATCGAAACCGGCGGCCTCGAAGGCCCGCGGAAAGATCTGGGCATAGGCCCCGACGGACGGGGTGAAGGGCCCTTCGAACTTGGTCATGGCCGAGGACCAGAAATAGATCATGAGGACCCCGGCGAAAGTCAGCCGGGCAAGGGTCGGCAGCAGCCAGTCGGCCTGCTCCTCGCACAGCCGGGACAGCGCGGCATGAAATCCTGCAAGTGCGGTCACGGCGATACTCCTGTAATGGCGCGCCCCCGGATCAGCAGGGCCAGATTGGCGGCAAGGTCGAGCTCCGGCCCTGCGGAGGCGACCGCCTCGCCCAGCCTCTGCCCGGCCAGCAACGCGGCGACGAAGGCGCCTCCGCCGGGCGGCACCGGCTCGGGTCGGGGGTCGAACTCGGGCCGCAGGACCAGGGCATCCTCGGCAACGGGCCGCGGCGGAGGACCGGATTCGGTGTTGGCCCGCCAGATCGACACGATCGGCCAGGCCGACCGCACGAGGCGCAGCGACGGTGCGAGGGTCAGGCGCAAGGCGCCAAGCTCTTCGCCGATCAGCCTGTGGAACTCAGCCTCGGGCAGGGGCCGGCTGTCCGCCGCGTGATAGCTTTCGCGCATCGCCTGATCCAGCCGCGCCACATCGGGCAGGTAGCCCAGATGCGCCACCGGCGGGAAATGCTCCAGGAACTCCGGCATCTCGGCGCCGTAGAGCATCAGGAGGCGCGACCGAGGCGGATGCTCGCGCAGGAACACCCCGGCCATGGCGGCAAAGAAGGCATCGCCGACCAGCTTGCGCACGGTGGGAAAACCCGCCTCCAGCGCGCTGGTCAGGGACAGGGCGACATTGTTGCGATAGACCGAAAAGCGCTTCGGCGCGGGCTGACCGTCGGGTCCGACCAGACCGGGCGGGACCGCCGCTTCGGGGTCGAGCAGGGCCTGGGCAAAGGCGGACTGGCTCATGCGACCGGCTCCAGGATCCGGGCGGCGCGGGCGGCCTCGGCGCGCAGGACCGGCCAGTCGGGCACGTCGTTGTCCCATTCGATCAGCGTCGGAATCGCGCCAGCGCGCCGGATCACCCGCGCGAACAGCGACCAGACCGGATCGGCCACCTCGGCCCCGTGGCTGTCGATCAACAGAAGCCTTCCCTGGTCGTCGCGGTCCGCGGCATGGCCGCCCAGATGGATCTCGCCCACCAGATGCAGCGGAAAGGCGTCCAGATAGGCCGCCGGATCACGGTTCTGGTTCGTGCCCGAGACATGGACGTTGTTGACATCCAGCAGCAGGCCACACCCGGTGCGCCGCGCGATCTCGGTCAGGAAATCGACCTCGTCCATCGTCGTCTCGGCGAAGGCAAGGTAGGTCGAGGGGTTTTCCAGCAGCATCCGGCGACCCAACGCCTCTTGCACCTGATCGACATGGTCACAGACGCGTCCCAGCGTCGCCGCCGTATAGGGCAAGGGCAGAAGGTCGTTGAGATAGGCCCCGTCATGCGTGGACCAGGCCAGGTGTTCGGAAAAGCTTGCCGGGTTCAGCCAGTCGCACAGCTGACGCAGCCGTGCGAGGTGATCGCGGTCCAAGGGCATCTCGCCGCCGATCGACAGGCCCACGCCATGCACCGAGATCGGAAACCTTTCCGCCAGATACCGCAACTGCGCCAACGGGCGGCCGCCTTCGCCCATGTAGTTCTCGGCATGCACTTCCAGCCAGCCGACGGAACCGGGGTCGGCCAGGATCGCGGCAAAGTGCTGCGGCTTGTAGCCGACGCCCGGCATTGCGGGCAGCGCGGTCAGACTCTGGTCAAGCATGGTGTCCTCCGGGAAGACACCCCTCCGGCAGACGGCCGGAAGGGCGAGAGGCGTCAAGCCTTCGGCAGGTCGCGCTCCAGCGGCGTGAGCGATCCCTTGCGCGCCATCCCGTCCATGCCGGCGGGCAGTTCCATGGTCTCGCAGGTTCCGGCCGGGACCAGCTTCCAGGCGTTG
>JBKBVC010000432.1:0-2074 GCA_046289805.1 Tabrizicola sp. | reverse complement strand
AGGCTTTACGGCAGCGTGGACGTGATCGACTCGTTGTCGCTCACCGGCGACCTGCTGATGGTGGAGGACTCATCGGATCTCTACTCGCTGTCCGCGCGCTACGAAATGGCGAACGGCCTGTTCCTCGAAGGCGGCGGCACCAAGATCCAGGACGGACCCGAGATCTATGACATCGGCGTCGGGTTCAAGTTCTGACGCTCGCGCAGGAAACGCCAGGGCCGCCTTCGGGCGGCCCTTTCGTTTTCAGCCCCGTCCCGCCTGCCGCGCCGCGCGCATCCGGGCGAAATCGTCGCCCGCGTGATAGGACGACCGGGTCAGGGGCGTGGCCGAGACCATCAGGAACCCCTTGCCCCAGGCGGCCGTCTCGTAGGCCTTGAATTCCTCGGGCGTCACGAACCGATCCACGCGGTGATGCTTGGGAGTGGGTTGCAGATACTGGCCGATGGTCAGGAAATCGACATCGGCCGAGCGCATGTCGTCCATCACCTGCAAGACGGCCTGCCGCGTCTCGCCCAGCCCCACCATGATGCCGGATTTCGTGAACATCAGGGGATCGAGTTCCTTCACCCGTTGCAGCAGGCGCAGCGAATGGAAGTAGCGCGCGCCCGGTCGGACCTCATGGTAGAGGCCGGGCACGGTTTCGAGATTGTGGTTGAACACGTCGGGCCGCGCCTCGACCACCTTTTCCAGTGCCGAGGGCGGGCATTTCAGGAAGTCGGGGGTCAGCACCTCGATCGTGGTGCCAGGCGAGCGATGCCGGATCGCGCGGATCGTCTGGGCGAAATGTTCGGCCCCGCCGTCATCCAGGTCGTCGCGGTCCACGCTGGTGATGACGACATGCTTGAGCCCCAGTTCCGAGACGGCATGAGCCACCCGGCCAGGCTCGAAGACGTCGAGGGCCTGCGGCTTGCCGGTCGCCACGTTGCAGAAGGTGCAGCCGCGGGTGCAGATCTCGCCCATGATCATCATGGTGGCATGGCCCTGGGACCAGCATTCGCCGACATTGGGGCAGCCGGCCTCCTCGCAGACCGTCACCAGCTTCTTTTCCCGCAGGATGTCGCGGGTCTGCTTGTAGCCTTCCGAGGTCGGGGCCTTGACGCGGATCCAGGCGGGTTTCTTCGGCTGGGCATTGTCGGGCCGATGCGCCTTTTCGGGGTGACGCTCTTCGGGAATCTTGAGGTCGCGCACGAAATTTTCCCCCTGACCGCGTGGTTCCTTTCCAGATAAGCCCGTTTCCGACCCAAGGCAACGCGGTCAAGGCCCCGTCTGGCGCCCTCCGCCCATGCAGCGGGTGCAAGTCAGTGTGGAGTGCGTGATGTCCAAGACCTTCATCGCCGAGATGATCGGCACGGCAATCCTGGTCCTGTTCGGCTGCGGCGCCGCGGTGCTGATGGGGGCCGAGATCGGCATGACCGGGATTGCGCTGGCCTTCGGGCTGGCCATCGTGGCGGCGGCCTACGGGATCGGGCCGATCTCGGGCGCGCATCTGAACCCGGCGGTGAGCCTCGGCGCCTTCCTTGCCGGGCGCATGTCCGGCGCGGCGCTGGCAAGCTATGTGGTGGCGCAGCTGGTCGGTGCGGTTCTGGGCGCGGCGATCCTTTATGCCATCGCCTCGGGCAAGGCGGGCTATGACATCACGGTCAACGGCCTGGGGCAGAACGGTTACGGCACGGGCTATCTTGGCGAATACGGCCTGGGCTCGGCGCTGATCTTCGAGGCAGTCATGACCTTCCTCTTCGTCACCGTGATCCTGGGCGCCACGCAGAAGGGTGCGCCGGCCGAACTGGCCGGGCTGGCGATCGGCCTGACGCTGGCGGCGATCCATCTGGTCGGAATCAACGTCACCGGCGTTTCGGTGAACCCGGCGCGGTCCTTCGGCCCGGCGCTGTTCGTCGGCGGCAAGGCGATGGCCGATCTCTGGGTCTTCATCGCCGCGCCGCTTGCCGGAGGCGCGCTGGCCGGGATCCTGCACCGGGCTGGAGTTACGCGCGCCGCCTGACAGGCAGGCTGGCCGCGCGATCCGGGGACGGGGAACCCCGGAGGAAGGGGGGCGTCCATTCTGACGCCCCCCGTC
>JBKBVC010000026.1:0-9865 GCA_046289805.1 Tabrizicola sp. | reverse complement strand
CCGACGGGGGCGCTGGACCGGCTGCTGTGACGGAAGGCTGACCCTATCCCTCGAAGGGACAGGGCACCGGCAAAATCAACCACCTGCCGGTCTCGCCCGCCGGCGGGCGCTTGGCCCCACCTCTGGCTCGACGCCACCTGTGTGACGGTGCGTCAGGGCGGACGGATTGCAAGCCGTGCCGTGACGGTGGCCGTGGCAGTGAACCTGGACGGCAAGCGTGACGTTCCGGGCATCGCCACCGGCCCCTTCCGCGCCCAAGACGTGCCTGACCGGGTTCCTGCGGTCTCTGGCCGACTGCGGCCTGCGCGGGGTCAAGCTGGTGATCGCCGACAACCACAAGGGGCTCCGCGCCGCTGCCCGGCGGGTCTTCAACGCAACCCGGCAGAGGCGCCGCGTTCACTGGGTGCGTAACGCGCCGGCACATGTGCCGGCCAGGCAGCGCGCCGCGGTGGCGGAGATGCCGAAGACGATCTTCGCCCGGGAAACCAAGGCCGAAGCCGAGGCCCGGTGGGAGACGCTCGCCAACGCATCGCGCGAGCAGGTCGAAAAGCCTGGCATCTTCATGGATGCCGCCTTCGACGACATCCGCGCCCAGATGGACCTCCCCCGCGAACACTGGGCCCGGATCGCGTCCGGGAACCCGCTCGAACGGGTGAACAAGACGATCAGGCGCCGCTCCGACGGTATGGGCCTTCGTCGGGAATTCTGTCCGCTGGACTGAACTCCTCGCCTCCTCACTCTCCGGCGACGACGCCATCATCCGCCTGTTCGGGGCGCTGATGCCGGAGAGCAACGACGAATGGACCGTCGCGCGGCGCTGCCCGAGCCTTGAAACCCTCGCCCGCGTCACCGAAATTCCGACCGCCAGCTTGCCCGCCGTGGCGACCTGACCAGCTGCGGGCCTAACCGGGGAACGGCGCCCTTGCACCCTCCGGCGGGGCACTATCTCCCACAAGGGCGAACGCTGCCACAAGGCCGAAGGTCGCGGTCGGCGATCCGCCGGCCCGCGCCCGGCGGGCTACCCGGCAGGGCCGCCGCGCCCATGTCGTCGCCGACCTGGCCTGCGGCCATGCCAAAGCAGAGCGGGCATCGCCTCGCCTCCGTCACCGCATGCAATCTGATGGTCGGCCCGCCCTTCGTCGGCCCGATCGCACAGCAGCGCCGGTCGTCGGCCCCCGTTCGGCGGCAAATCGGTCCACAGGACCGATGTCCGATCCGCCTCGCTCGCCCGCGGGGCTCGAGGCCGTGCGATGCGCCTTCGGCGGACCATGTCCGGCCGGGGCGTCACGCCACCGCAAGCCATTGCGATTGACGCAGGTCACACCGCTCCATGCACGCCGGTCATCGACCCGCGGTCGGCCTTGGCTTCTCGGAAAACGGCCGCAGGCGCTCCATCTGGTCCTCGGTCCACCGGAACAGGTTCCGCATCATCGCCCCCGTCAGGTCGGGGGCTTGAAGCCCGCAGGCCTGGACGCATCAAGGCGATCAAGAGCCTTGCCAGGCTCTGGACCGGCGGCCGGCGCGAGGGCTGGCGGCGGCGTTCCGCCAGAGGGATCGAGGGCGCGAGGGCTGGCGGTGCGGTCGGCGAAATGTGTTGACGATTCGTAAAAGCGGCCGCGCAAGCCGTTGATTTTTATGGGGTCAAACCCTGTCCCTCGCAGGGACAGGCGCGGGGCGGGCGGGTTCGGCCGGGGCGGGCGGGGGCGTTTGGGCCGCGATTCGCGGTTGGGCGACGGCCGCCAGGGCGGCATCGTAATCGGCCAGCCCGGCGCCGGGGCGCCCGCCCGCCTGCGACAGCAGGCGCCGCCAGGCCCGCGCCCCCGGCCGGCCGTGGAACAGCCCCAGCATGTGCCGCGTCACCTGGTGCAGCCGCCCCCCGGCCGCCAGATGGCGGGCGATGTAGGGCCGCATCGCCTGCGCCGCCTCCTCGGGGGTGGTCACCGGGTCGGGCGCCCCCCAGAGCGCCGAATCGGCCCCCAGCAGCACCGCGCAGGGGTCGTGATAGGCGGCGCGCCCGAACATCGCGCCGTCGAGCCCGGCGGCCAGCAGCGCCGGCACCTGCTCGCGCCGCTGCAGCCCGCCGTTCAGGCAGATTTCCAGCGCCGGAAACGCCGCCTTCATCGCCAGCACCAGGCCGTGATCCAGAGGCGGGATCTCGCGGTTTTCCCTGGGGCTCAGGCCTTGCAGCCAGGCCTTGCGGGCGTGGATCACGAAGTGGCGCACCCCCGCGGCGGCGACGGTTTCCACAAACCGGGGCAGCACCTCCTCGGGGATCTGGTCATCGACGCCGATGCGGCACTTTACCGTGACAGGGCGCGGCTGGGCCGCGATCATCGCGGCCACGCAGTCGGCCACCAGGTTCGGGCTTTCCATCAGCACCGCCCCGAAGCACCCCGACTGCACCCGGTCCGACGGGCAGCCGCAGTTGAGGTTGATGGCGTCGTAGCCCATGTCCGCCCCGATCCGCGCCGCCTGCGCCAGCTGCGCCGGATCTGAGCCGCCCAGCTGCAGCACCACCGGATGCTCGGCCGCATCGAACCCCAGCAGCCGCGCCCGGTCGCCGTGGATGACCGCCGGGGCGGTGACCATCTCGGTCCACAGCTGCGCCCGCCGCGACAGCTGCCGGTGAAAGGCGCGGCAATGGCGGTCGGTCCAGTCCATCATCGGAGCGACCGAAAGGCGGTGCGGTTGATCCTTGTCCATGTCCAGCAACTTCGTTCCCTTCACGCCACCGGCCCCGGCGCCGGGCTGCGCCGTGATACCACCGAAGGCGATCCTCCGCGACCACCGACTTTGCCAGGACCGTGGCGTGCTTCCGCAGCGCCTTGCCTGCAGCCAGCCGTGCCCCGGGAGGTTCCTCCCCAGGGTCACGGGGATGCGAAGGTGGAATTTTCTCGGCAAGAGGGACGAGGAGATTCCGATGAAGAAAGCCGTTTCACCAAAGCCCAGATCATGGGCGTGCTGCGCGCGGCGGAGGGCGGGATGCCCGTTCCCGAGCTGTGCCCCGCGCACGGGATCAGCAGCGCGACGTTCCGGATTGAGCCTGGTTCGAGCCCGACGGCGAAAGCGCACCAGGTGTGGTGGCATGGATTCCTCGTTGGTGAGCCGGATGAAGGCGCTTGACCACGAGAGCCGGCGGCCGAAGCGCATGTTCGCCGATCTCGGCATGCCGGCAGACCTGCTTCGCGAGGCTCCTGGAAGAAAGTGCCGCGGCCAGCTCAGCGCCGGGCGCTGGCCCGGAAGGCGGTAGCGACGAAGGGGGGCAGCCTCGCGCTGGCCTGCCGGGCGTTTGGCGTCAGCGAGACCTGTTTCCGCCATAGCCCGAAGCGAGACGAAGCGAACGCGCTGATCGCCGATTTGCCGGGCGGGCTGACCAATGTACACAAGCCTTGGGGGTTCGCGCTGTGTTTCCTGCACCTGCGGAACGTCAAGGGGCACGTCTGGACCCACAAACGCGTCCACCGGATCCACTGCGAGCCGGAGCTGAACCTGCGGATCAAGCCGCGGCGCAGGCGAAAGCGCGAGAAGCCCGAGGAATTGGCGAGCCGGATGCCACGAACCTGGTCTGGTCGATGGATTTCATGGCTGACCAGCCGGTGGATGGGCGGCAATTCCGGCCGCCGAATGTGCTCGGCGACTTCAACCGCGAAGGCCTGGGTATCGAGGTTGATTTCTCGCTCCCTGCAAAGCGTGTCGTCCGATCCCTGAACCAGATCATCGAATGGCGCGACAAGCCATTGGCGATCAGGGTGGACAACGGCCCCGAATATGTCAGCTCAACGCTGACGATCTGCGCAGAGAAGCAGGGCATCGCCCTGACCTGCATCCAGCCCGGCAAGCCGCAGCAGAACGCCTGTGTCGAGCGATACAACCGCCTTCGCCATTGGGCTCGAACCGATGGCGCCTGCAATGGCGCACTCCGGCATGAATGGCTGGACCTCTACATCTTTGAAACCATCGAAAAGGTGCAGCAGATCGCCACCGACTGGCTGCGGACCTGCAACAACCAACGCCCCAACACGGGCACCGGCGGCGTCACACCCGCCATGAGGATGAAAACGGCCGCGTGAGTTCTACGGTCGCACCCCGCGAAAACGGCGAGGATGGCCGGTTGATGGCGAAGATGATGGGCCGGACATCGGACCTTCTCCAACACGATCCAGATACGTAGAATAGTCTTGCCGCCCGGTCTGGCCGCCAGCTCGGCCTGTCAAGGACGGTCCGTTGTTCCAGAGAATCCTCGCAATGCTGCCTACCCGCCGCGCTTTCCTTTGTTCTTCTGTGGTGCTGGCCGCCGGGATGGTGGCGGCCCGCACAGCAACACCCTTCCGCTTCGCCCTGACACCGGTCTTTCTGGACAACGACGCGGCGGTGCTGTCGGCACTCCGGGCAGCATTGGCATACGGCCTCTCCAGAGAGGTCGAACTCGTGCAGCGCCGGACCTATCAGGAGATCACGGGCGCGCTTCTGGACGGGTCTGTCGATGCCGCCTGGACCTGCGGCTACCCCTTCCTTCAGCACCGCGAGGCGCTTGCGATCCTCGGCGCCCCGGTCTGGCGCGGTCAATCGCTCTATCAGTCCTATCTGATCGCCGCGGCCGACGACCCGGCGACGGGTCTTGCCGATCTTGCGGGCGGGCTCCATGCCTTTTCCGATCCCGACAGCAATTCGGGGTTTCTGGTCACCGCCTCTGATCTGGCACGATCGGGGCAGACGCCTGACAGCTTCTTCGGTCGCACCATGTTCACCTTCGGCCATCGCAATGTCGTGCGTGCCGTCGCGGGTGGGCTGGCACGATCCGGCAGCGTGGACGGCTATGTGTGGGAGACGCTGGCCGAGGCCGAACCCGAGCTCACGGCGCGGACGCGCGTCGTCGCAAGATCCGAATGGCTCGGGTTTCCGCCATTCGTCGCACGAACGGATCGCCTGTCCGAACCCGGCATCGCGGCCTGCCGGGAAACGCTTCTGTCACTTGGGCAGAACACCGCCGGGCGCGAGGCGCTGGGCCTTTTGCGGCTCGATGGGGTCGAGGGCGCGGAACCCGGGCTTTATGACGGCATCGCCGCGCGCATGGCTGTGTTGGGCCGGTTGCGATGAGGGTGGCGTGGTTCCAGAAACTGCCCGTTACCGTTCGGGTGCCGCTGGTCGTGGCCGGGCTGATGGTCGCGCTTGGTGTTGTCGCAAGCCAGGGCGTGCTGGCGGTGCTGGGTAGCGTGCAGGACGCCAGGCTGCGCGAGCTTACCAGGCTGCATGTCGAGGGGCTGTCAGTGGCACTGGGCCCCTTCGTGCTGCGTCAGGATGTCTGGGAAGTCTATGACCTCCTTGACCGGGCGCAGAAGGCGGGTGACGGGCAGCGGCTGCTTCTGACCCTCGTTTCGGATACCCAGGGGCGGGTTCTTGCCGCAACCGATCCGCGCCGGGCACCTGTCGGAAGCGACATCGCCCGGTTCATGGTCGATGCGACGGCGCCCGAGGCCGTGCGCATGACAGGCGACGCCGTGCTGCGTGTCCTCGCGCCGCTCCTCTACCAGGGTCGGGACGTCGGGCGGATCGTGACCGAGCTAGATGTTTCCGACCTCCTGGACGAACGGCGGCACATCGCCCTCTGGCTGCTGATCGGCAATGCGGCGGCGACGGCGCTTCTGGGTCTGGCCGGATGGCTGGTCGTCTCTCGCCTGCTGCGGCCCCTCGGGATCCTGGTGCAGGCCATGGGCGGGGAAACCGGCGTGCCGCATGCGATCCCGGAAAGCCGGATACCGCGCGCAGACCCCGGACTTACCCGGCTGTTCGAGACCTACAATGCGATGACCGCCGCCGCCGAGGCGCGGGCCGAGGCCGAGCGCCGCCTTGCCGCCCGCGAGCGGTTCGTGAGCCTCGGGCGGCTGTCGTCGTCGCTCGCGCACGAGATCAACAATCCGCTGGGCGGGTTGATGAACGCGGCCGACACGATCCTGAGCTATCCCGACCGGTCCGACGTGGTTCGCCAGTCGGCCGGATTGATACAACGCGGGCTGGCACATATGCGCGACGTGAGCCGCGCGATTCTCGACCACAACCGCCTGGACCGCAGCGAGCAGCCGCTTCGGAGCGAAGACTTCGAGGACTTGCGCCTGCTGTTCGGGCCGGAAGCCGCCGCGCGCGGCCAGACGCTCGACTGGCGCATCGCGGCGGATGCGGAGGCGCTTGGCCGCCACCCCGCGGCGCCGGTTCGCCAGGTCGTGCTGAACCTCCTGCTGAACGCCGGGGTCGCCGCCGGCAAGTCCGGCCAGGTCGCGCTCGATGTGGGCAGCGACGCGCATGGGCTGCACCTTCGGGTCTGCGACAGCGGCCCGGGCATGGCGGCAGACGATCTGGCGCGGCTGATGGCCTCGGGCCCGCTGCCGCCGGGCGGGGGCGTGGGTTTGCGGCTGGTGCATGATATGGTCGAGCGTCTCGGAGGATCCATCAGCCACCAGCGGACGGCGGACATGACCGTGATCGTCGTATTCCTGCCCCCAGGGAGGGAAACCGATGCTTGAGGGGCGCCTGATCGTCCTGGTGGAAGACGACGAGATCATGGGTGCGTCGCTGCAGCAGCGGCTGACCGTGGAAGGAGCCGAGGTGCAGTGGCACCGCCAGTTGGCCCGCGCCGTCCCGGCGATCCGCACGCCACGGCGGACGGTCGATGCGGTGATCTGCGACATCCGGCTGCCCGACGGCACAGGGGAGGAGCTTTTCCACATCCTGCTTCGGACTGCCACCCCGCCGCCGTTCCTGTTCGTCACCGGCCAGGGCGATGTCGCGCAGGCGGTGCGCCTGATCCGCTCGGGCGCGGCCGACTACATCACGAAGCCTTTCGAGATGAAGGGCTTCCTCGAAAAGCTTGCCCTCGTTCTGCGGCCCCTCGACAAGGGCGGTCTGTTCGAGCAGACCGGCATCAGCCCTCAGGCCCGCGCCGTGGACCGGCAGGCGGCCGAGGCCGCGCAGGCGGATGCGCCGCTGCTGATCCGCGGCATGCCGGGTCTGGGCAAGGCCCGCCTCGGACGGCTGATCCATGCGGCCTCGGACCGCCGCGCGGCCCCCATCGTGACGCTGGACGCCCTGCGCGACAGCGTGGACACCGGACAGCTGGCCCGTGCCCTCGAGGAGGTCGGCGAGGGCACGCTGCTGATCGTCGGCATCGGTCGCCTGCCGAAGGCGGGACAGGACCGGCTGATGGGCGCGCTGCGCGCTGCACCCTTCCGGCTTGTCGCAACCGCCGGGACACGCCTGCGGGAAAGGGTCCAGGCCGGGGGCTTCCGTGCCGATCTTCATGACCTGCTCGCGGCGCACGCCATCGTCATCCCGCCTCTGGCCGAACGGCCCGAGGATGCGCTGTGGCTGACGCATCGGCTGTTCGACAACCTCAACGCGGGTCGCAAAAGCGGCCTTGCGGCAGCGACCGAAGCCGCGATCCGCGCCCATGACTGGCCGGGCAACGGGCGCGAGATGCGCGCCCGCGTCGCCCGCGCGATCGAGGCGGCCGAGGGCGCGCTGATCCTGCCTGCGGACATGTTCCCCGAACAGGCGGGGCAACCCGAGGTGCGCCCTCTGGCCGAAGTGCGCGACGCCGCCGAGCGCGCGCATATCCTGGCCGTTCTGGACCGGACCGGGGGGCAGATCGCCGAGGCCGCGCGGCTTCTGAAGATTTCGCGCACGACCCTGTGGGAGAAGATGCAGAAGCTGGGTCTCTGACCGGCCCTGCCGCGTTCGGATTTCCGAACGCTGAAAAAAACGGCGAATAATCATGGGCTAGCCGCATCGCAGCATGCCATGGCATGCCGTCGCAGACGTGCTCTCCTCCAACTAGACTGCTTGCAACTGTTCAGTGAGGGAGCAACCCAAGCCATGAAGTGCAACAGGTTGGTCGATGTCGGCCGCCGCCAGTTTCTGCGCGGAAGTCTGGTCGCCACCGCCGGTGCAGCCGCGGCGACCGTTGTGGGAACCGGGCAGGCGCAGGCGCAGAAGGCGCTGGCGCTTGTCGAGTATCCGGCAAACCGTCTGGCAAATCTGGCCGATCTCAAGGTCAACATGCCGATGGACATCGCCTATCCCGATGCCGACAGCCCCGGCGTGCTGCTGAAGCTCGGCCAGGCGGTCGAGGGCGGCGTGGGGCCGGACGGCGATATCGTCGCCTTCTCGGTGCTCTGCCCGCACAAGGGCTGGCTGCTCAGCTACAACGCCGGCGACAAGACCCTGAACTGCCCCGGCCACCATTCGCGCTTCGACTGCGAGGCCGGCGGCCAGCAGGTCTGGGGCCACGCCACGCAGAACCTGCCGCAGTTCAAGCTGCGGGTGGACGAGAAAGGCGACATCTACGCCGAAGGCGCGGACGAGCTGATCTACGGCCGTCTGTCCAACGTGCTGGCCTGAGGGAGGACGAACCATGGCTTACAAGCGTCAAGTCGGCCGCCTGCCGATCATTCCCGCCGATGCGCAGGAACACAACGTCACCTGCCACTACTGCATCGTCGGATGCGGCTACAAGGCCTACACCTGGCCGGTGAACCGGCAGGGCGGCACCGATCCGTCCCAGAACAAGTTCGGCGTGAACCTGGCCGAACAGCAGCCCATCGACACCGAAGCCTGGTATGCGCCGTCGATGTACAACGTCGTCAAGCAGAACGGCCGCGACGTGCATCTGGTGGTGAAGCCGGACGTGAACTGCGTGGTCAACGGCGGCCTCGGCTCGATCCGCGGTGCGCGCATGGCCGAGAACCGGCCATCGAAGGTCACGGGCACGCAGCAGCAGCGCCTGTCCGACCCGCTGGTGTGGCGCAACGGCGTCTGGCAGCCGACCTCGTGGGACGATGCGCTGGATCTGGTGGCCCGCGTCACCGCCCGCGTCATCACCGAAGGGTCCGAGGATGACCTGGTGGTGTCGATGTTCGACCACGGCGGCAGCGCCGGCGGCTACGAGAACACCTGGGGCACCGGCAAGCTCTATTTCGAGAGCATGAAGGTCAAGAACGCCCGCATCCACAACCGCCCGGCCTACAACTCCGAGGTGCACTCGAGCCGCGACATGGGCGTGGACGAGCTGAACTATGCCTACGAGGACTACCAGCTGACCGACACGATCTTCATCGTGGGCGCCAACCCGATGGAGACGCAGACCAACCTCTACCTCAACCACATGGTCAAGGGGTTGCAGAACGGCGCGCGCATGGTGGTGATGGACCCGCGGCGGACGCTGACGGTCGCCTCGTCCGAGCAGTTCGCCGGCAAGGACAACGTGCTGCACCTGGCGATCAAGGAAGGCACCGACGTCGCCGCGCTGAACACCATCATGACCCACATCGTGGATCAGGGCTGGACGGACAAGGACTTCATCGCCGCCTCGACCTATCAGGACGGCGTTGCCGTGCCGCAGGACTCGGCCCACCCGGCAAGCCTGGGCAGCCTCGACCACGCGATGCAGCAGATCCGCATGTCGCTGGCCGAAGGCGCCGAGATCTGCGGCGTGTCGGCCGACGACCTGGCCAAGGCGGCCGAGTGGATCGCCAAGCCCAAGGACGACGGCAGCCGCCGCAAATGCGTGATGGCCTATGAAAAGGGCATCATCTGGGGCAACGACAACTACCGTGCCGTCGGCGCGCTGGTGAACATCGCGCTGGCCACCGGCAACATCGGGCGCGAGGGCGGCGGCGTCTGCCGTCTGGGCGGCCACCAGGAAGGCTACTACCGCCCGTCGGATGCCCATGTCGGGCGGCCCGCCGAATACATCGACCAGTTCCTGATCCGCGGCCTGGGCGGCGTGCACCACATCTGGGCCTGCGACCACTACAAGACCACGCTGAATGCCTCGGAATTCAAGCGGGTGCACAAGCGGCGGTCCGACATGGTC
>JBKBVC010000025.1:0-9922 GCA_046289805.1 Tabrizicola sp. | reverse complement strand
GGCAAGGCGCGCAACGTGATCGGCGAGGAGCTGGGGCTGACCGAGAAGGACTGCTTCCGCTTTGCCTGGATCGTCGATTTCCCGATGTACGAGAAGACCGACGAGGGGAAGATCGACTTCTCCCACAACCCGTTCTCGATGCCGCAGGGGGGCTTGGAGGCGCTGAATGGCGATCCTCTCGATGTGCTGGGCTACCAGTACGACCTGGCGTGCAACGGCTATGAGGTCATCTCGGGCGCGATCCGCAACCACAAGCCCGAGATCATGTACAAGGCCTTCGAGCTGGCCGGCTATCCGGCCTCCGAGGTGGACAAGCGGTTCGGCGGCATGGTGAAGGCGTTCAGGTATGGCGCTCCTCCGCACGGCGGCTGTGCTGCGGGGATCGACCGGCTGGTGATGCTGCTGGCCGATACCCAGAACATCCGGGAAGTCATCATGTTTCCGATGAACCAGCGCGCCGAGGATCTGCTGATGGGCGCGCCGTCGGAACCCACCAACGAACAGCTGCGCGAATTGCGTTTGCGCGTCCTGCCGAAGGAGGCGTGATGTATCAGGCCTCGGTCCCCGTCTTCCGGCACTACCTGGCCCGCGTGGCCGCGATGGCCGAGAAGGCGGGCCCCGAGGCGCTGGAGGCGCGCATCGCCGATGCGTTTCCGGCCGGCCAGCAGTTCGCCACGGCGGCGGGGTTTGCCCTGCGCGTCACCTGCCCGCTGGCCGGGCGCGAGGTGCCCGACCTGCCGCAGGCGCTGGGGCCGCGGCTTGCGGTGGCCCGGGCGATGCTGGGCGCCATGCAGCCGGCCGAGTTCGAAGGGGCCGAGGCGCGGATCATCCGTCATCATGCAGGCCTTGCCGTCCTCGAGCAGACCGGGGCGGACTTCCTTCACCTTTACGGTCTGCCGAATTTCTTCTTTCATCTGACCATGGGCTATGCCGCCCTGCGCGCCGCCGGAGTGCCTTTGGGCAAGGCGGATTTCGACGGGTTCCATTCCTATCCAGCGGATTTCCGGTTCTGACCGGGCGGTTCTTCGCGGGCACTTCGCTGGCTCATCGCCGGGCGGCGACGGAGCGTCAAGCAATGCGCGTATGATCCCGCGCAAACAGGGAGGCGCGCATGGACGGCGAAAGTTTTGCGATCCGCTTCGGCTATGGTCTGCCCGCCGGCGGGTCTGGCCTTGGCGCGGAGGATCTGGCGGCAAGGACCTGGCCGGGGGTGAGACTGGCCGAACTTGCCCCAGTGGCGCTGGCCTACCGTACAGCGAAGAAGGCCAGGGACGAGGCCGCGGTCAAAGAAACTCAGCGTGCGGTCGATGCGCTGGCCCTGCGGGGGGCCAAGGCGACGTTCGCCCGCGCCCTGGGGTCTGACGACCCGTATCGCGAGCGTCTGGTGGCCTTCTGGGCCGACCATTTCACCGTGGCCCCGCGCAACCGGACCGAACGCGCCTTGCCGGGGATCCTGATGGACGAGGCGATAAGGCCGCATGTCACAGGACGCTTCGCCGACATGCTGAAGGCCGTCACGATGCACCCCGCGATGCTGATCTACCTGAATCAGGAGGCGTCGTTCGGCCCGTCCTCGCCCAAGGGCAAGCGGCAGAAGAAGGGGCTGAACGAAAACCTCGCGCGCGAACTGATCGAGCTGCACACCCTGGGGGTCGGGGCGGGCTATACACAAGCCAATGTTCGAGAACTGGCAGAACTGCTGACAGGTTTGACGGTTTCAGCGCAGGAAGGGTTCGTTTTTGACAAGAAGCGCGCCGAACCGGGGGCCGAGACGGTGCTGGGCGTGACCTATTCCGGCGACGGCGCGGCACCGATCCTGCAGGCGCTGGACGATCTTGCCGCCCGGCCCGAGACGGCGGCGCATCTGGCGTGGAAGCTGGCGGTGCATTTCGTGGCCGATGACCCGGATGACGGCCTGGTGGCCGACCTTGCGGCGCGGTTCCGCGACACGGACGGCGATCTGGCAGAGGTCGCGCAGGCGCTCGTCGCGCACCCGCTGGCCGGGACCGGGACCAAGGCACGGCAACCCTTCGACTTCGTGGTGGCCAGCCTCCGCGCGCTGGGTGTCGGGCCTGACCTGATCCTGGGGCTGGAGCCGCGTCCCTTCCGGCGGCTGATCCTCGACCCGCTGCAGGCGATGGGTCAGCCGTTCCAGCAGGCGCCGGGCCCGGACGGCTGGCCCGAACGCGAGGCGGACTGGATCACCCCGCAGGGTCTGGCCGCGCGGATCGACTGGGCCATGCAGGCGCCCGGGCGGCTGGTGCGGCCCCTACCGGACCCGCGCGCCTTTCTGACCACGGCGCTGGGCGCACGGGCGGGCGAAAAGCTTGCATGGGCCGTGGGGGCTGCGGAATCGGCGCGCGACGGGGTGGGGCTGGTCCTCGCCTCGCCCGAGTTCAACAGGAGGTAGCACGATGGATCGGCGGATTTTCCTGAAGGGGCTGGGAGCCATGGGCTGCTCGGCGGCGGCGCATCCCGTGCTGACCACGCTGACGCTGGCCGCCGCGCCGGGCGAGAACCGGCTGGTGGTCATCATCCTGCGCGGGGCGATGGACGGGCTGGACGTGGTGCAGCCGCGCGGCGACCGGGACCTTGCGGCGGCGCGGCCGGGAGTGCTGGCAAAGGCTGCAGACCTGGACGGGTTCTTTGCCCTGCACGAGGGGCTGTCCGGCCTGATGCCCTTGTGGCAGGCGGGGGAACTGGCCTTTGTCCACGCGACCTCGACCCCCTACCGCGACAAGCGCAGCCATTTCGACGGGCAGGACCTTCTGGAGGCCGGGACGGGCACCGACCTTGCCCCCGCCGCACAGCGGGACGGCTGGCTGAACCGGCTTCTCACCGTGCTGCCGGGGGCGACCTCGGAAACCGCCTGGGCCGTGGGGCGCGAGGCGATGCCGATCCTTGCGGGTCCGGCCCCCGTGGAGAACTGGGCGCCGGATCAGGAGCTTGCGGTTTCCGCCCCGGCGCGGGCGCTCTTGGAACAGGTCTATGCCGAGGACGCGCTGTTCCATCAGGCCTCGGCCACCGCCTTCGGACTGGCGGGAATGGAGGCGGAGGGCGAGGGGCAGGACACCGACATGATCGCCGATTTCGTCGCCGAGCGCCTGCGCGGCCCGGCCCGGATCGCGGCGTTTTCGCTGACGGGGTGGGACACGCACAAGGGGCAGGAGCGGGCGATCCGGAAACCGCTCGACCGGCTGCAGCGCGCGGTCCTGCGCCTGAAGGATGGCGCGGGACCGGAGGTATGGGGCAAGACCGTGGTCCTGGCGATGACCGAGTTCGGCCGGACGGTGCGGCAGAACGGCTCGGGCGGGACGGATCACGGCACGGGCGGCGCGATGCTGGTGGCTGGGGGCGCGGTGCGGGGCGGGAAGGTGCTTGGCCGCTGGCCGGGTCTGGCCGAGGCTGACCTTTACGACCGGCGCGACCTGATGCCGACCTCGGACGTGCGCGACTGGGCGGCGCAGGCGATGGCCGGGCTGTTCGGGCTGGACCGCTCGGTGCTGGAAGGCACGGTCTTTCCGGGGCTTGCGATGACGACCGGCGACAAGCTGATCCGGTGATGTTGCGGCCATCCGTCGCCCGGCCTAGCCTTCGCGGGTGGGATGGGGAGTTGCGAGATGGATTCGAAAGCGCTGGGCAGCGAGGTGACGGGCTGGCAGCCGCCGCCGCGACCGGGTCACGACGCGATGGAGGGGCGGTTCGTCCGGCTGGAGCCCCTGGATGCCGATCGCCACGCGTTCGAACTGCAGGAGGCGTTTCAGGGCCACGACGCCCTGTGGGACTACATGCCCTACGGCCCTTTCGCCTCGGGCTCGGCCTATCACCGCTGGGCGCGCGAGCGCGAGGCGGGCGAGGACCCGCGCTTCTTCGTGATGCGCGATGCGGCAAGCGGGAAATGCGGCGGCATCGCCAGTTACCTGCGCATCGCGCCTGAGGCCGGGTCGATCGAGGTCGGCCACATCTGCATCGCGCCCGCCTTGCAGCGCAGCCCTGCGGCGACCGAGGCGATGTTCCTGATGATGGACTGGGCCTTCCGCGCGGGCTACAGACGCTATGAATGGAAATGCAACGCGCTGAATCTCGCCTCGCGCCGGGCGGCGCAGCGGCTGGGGTTCAGCTTCGAGGGCGTGTTCCGCAATCACCTGGTGGTCAAGGGGCGCAACCGCGACACGGCCTGGTTCTCGGTCATCGACAGCGAATGGCCGGCGCTGGCCGAAGCCTTCACCTTCTGGCTGGCTCCGGCCAACTTCGACGCGCAGGGCCGCCAGCGCGAACGGCTGTCCGACCTGACCCGGCTGGTGCGCGCCGGCAGTGACCCGGCGCTGGAGGGCTGATCCGGCCGGCCGGGGCTGTCAGGCGAGCGAGCGGAGCGCCTCGAGCCGGTCCTCGATCATCCGCGCCACGCGGGCCCGGTCGAAGGGGGTCGTCCCGCCGCGGACCGCCGCCTCCAGCGCCTGGTCGCCGGCGGCCCGGGCCAGGCTTTGCACGAAGCCGCGCGCATAGGCCGGATTTCCCTGAGAGCGGATCAGTTCGGCCGCCCGCGCCAGATCGTCGCGCAGCGCCAAGGGATCGCCTGCCGGGGTGGGAACCTCTTCGCCCTTGTCGATCGGGCCGACCCCGGTCGTCAGTTGCCGAATCAGCCGCACCAGACCGGCGACAGAGCCCAGCGGCTTTTCCAGGAAGGCGGCCGCCCCGGCATCCAGCGCCAGATCGCGCCCGTCGGGATCGCCCGAGATGCCGAGGACCGCAAAACCCTGCCCCGACAGTTCGGCGATCAGGTCCTCGCCCCGGCCATCGGGCAGGCCGAGATCGACGATGGCGAGGTCCGGCCGATAGCAGTTGAGATGAAGTCGCGCGATTTCAAGGCTTTCCGCACGCCGCACCTTGGCACCGGCGCGTTGCAGGATCAGGCGCAGGGCATCGCAGGTGAACCGGCTGTCATCGACCAGCATCAGTGTCAGGCCCTGAAGCGGAAGGTCCTGACCCGCAGCCGGCGCGGAGGGGAGGGTCGGGTGGGGGCGAAACGGCATGGTGGACCTCGTGTCTGGCGGTCAGAGTGTCGCCGTCCCCCGTAAAGCGGCGGTTAACGCGCCTGCGACCATCGCGGCGCTTGCAGGTCCGTGCCCGCCACCGCATAAGACGGGCGACGAGCCACGCGAGGAGCCCCATGATCGGACGCCTGAACCACGTCGCCATTGCCGTGCCCGACCTTGCGGCGGCGGCAGAGCAGTATCGGGCAACCCTGGGCGCAAAGGTCGGCGCGCCGCAGGACGAGCCCGACCATGGCGTGACGGTGGTGTTCATCGAACTGCCGAACACCAAGATCGAGCTTCTGCACCCCCTGGGCGAGGCATCCCCGATCGCCGGGTTCCTGGAAAAGAACCCTGCGGGCGGGATCCATCACATCTGCTACGAGGTGGACGACATCCTGGCAGCGCGCGATCACCTCAAGGCCTCGGGCGCGCGGGTGCTGGGCTCGGGAGAGCCGAAGATCGGCGCGCATGGCAAGCCCGTGCTGTTCCTGCATCCCAAGGATTTCAACGGCTGTCTGGTGGAGCTGGAACAGGCATGACCATCACGGCCGCCATCGTCCTGTATGCCGTGACCTGGTTCATGACGCTGTTCTGCGTGCTGCCCTTCCGCACCCAGTCCCAGGACGAGGCCAACGAGATCGTCCCCGGCACGCCGCCCGGTGCCCCTGCGGGCGAGGTGATGAAGCGCAAGGCCTGGATCACGACGCTGATCGCCACCCCGATCTGGGCGGTGATTGCCGGGATCATCCTGTCGGGCTGGATCACCGTCCACGACCTGGACTGGTTCGGCCGGATGAAGCCCTGACGGCCGGTCCGGGGGCTAAATCCTTTGAAGGATTTGGCAAATCTCTTCGAAAGGATTTGCGCCCGTCGTCAGCGGCCCGCTTGCGCCAGCCGGTGGAAGATGTGGGTGAAGGTCGCCACGCCCAGCGTCGGGATCACGAGGTTGACCAGCGGCAGTGACAGGGGGGCGGCCATCAGCGTCCCGGCGGCCCAGAGCGTCCAGCGGTTGCGCCGCCGCATCGCCCTGACCTCGGACGGCGGCAGGCGGCGCAGGGCGACGAGGCTGAAATACTCCCGTCCCAGCAGGAAGCCGTTCACCGCCCAGAACACGAACGGCGCGCCCGGACCGACGAAGGGATACAGGAACACCGCGCCCAGGTTCACCGCGATGACCACGCCAAGGAAATTGACGGCCTGACGCAGGCTTTCGCCCAAGGACAGGGGCGTCGCGGGCGGCAGGTGTGCATAGTGGCGGTCCTCGACCGCGTCGGCCACATCCTCGAGAAACAGGCCGGTGAAGGCGGCGGCGACCGGGACCATCAGGAAGACCGACAGCCCCAGCATCAGGAACAGCGAGGCCCAGCCTAGGAAGGTCTCGATCCCGGAGACCGGGCCGATCACCGGCAGGTCCACCGTGTCGGGGGACAGCCACCAGATGCCTTGCAGGAAGAGAAGATAGGCCGCGAACAGCAGCGCCAGCGCCAGAAGGACGCCCAGCAGAAGCACCCGGCGGAAGCGCCGGTCGCCGAGCTGCCCGAGCGCCCGGAGGAAGGCGGCGAAGATCATGACTCGACCCAGCTCACAAGCCGCGACAGGTCGGGGCGCGGGCGGTCGGGGCCGTCGGCGGGCGGGGTGGCGATGTGGACGATGCCGGCCACCGTCTCGCCCTCGGTGCAGCCGAAGGCGCGGGCGGCGAAGACCGGATCATGCGCGGGCCAGCCGGTCAGCCAGCAGGCGCCCCAGCCCGCCGCCTCGGCCGCGTTGACGATCCCGAAGCAGAGCGCGGCTGCCGACATGAGTTGTTCCACCGCCGGGATCTTGGGCGAGGGTTTCGGCGAGGCGATCACGACGACCGCAAGCTTGCCGTTGTCGTATTGCCCGCGCCCCTTGGCCACTATCTCCTCGTCGCCTCCAAGCTCCCGCGCCCGCGCCTCGGCCAGGTCGGCCAGCCGCGCGAAGGCAGCGCCCTGCACCACGATCAGCCGCCAGGGTTCCAGCTTGCCATGGTCGGGGACGCGGGTCGCGGCGGTCAGGATCTCTTCGAGCTCGGCGCGCGAGGGCACGGGCAGGGTGAAAAGCTTCGCGGGACGCGAGCGGCGGGCTTTCAGGAAGGCGAGGGCGGCGTCGTTGCGGGCAGGCATGTCGGGTCTTTCGGTAGGGGTCAGGGGCAGGCCCAGGATTTTTCGTCGAAAATTCCTGGGGCGGAAGTGTCAGAGGCCAAGGGCGACGGCAGTCTCGTCGATCCAGGCGCGGGCGAAGGCGTCGAAGCGCGCGTCGGGCTGGCGTTTCGCAACTGTCGCGGCCAGGGGATCGGGGGCCGCGATGTCGGACCCGCTCAGCTCCTCCAGCACGGCATGGCCGCAGAAGGGGACATAGACCTCGGAATAGCCGCCCTCGTGCACCATGACCAGCCGCCCGTCGCACAGCCGGTGGGCCGCCCGCATCGTCATGCGGGTCAGCGCGCGGAAGGTCTCGGCCGAGCACAGCATGCGGCCCAGCGGATCGACTGCCGCCGCGTCGTAGCCGCAGGCGACGACGATCGCCTCGGGGCGAAAGCGGTCGAGCGCGGGCAGGACCACCCGCTCCATCGCGTAGAGATAGGCCGCATGGCCGCAGCCGGGCGGCAGGGGCAGGTTCAGGTTCGACAGGGGCGCGTTGGGACCGCCCGTCGCCTCGACCCCGCCGGTGTCCAGCGGATAGTTGCGGTCCTGGTGCAGGCTGATCGTCAGCACGTCCGGGTCGTCCCAGAAGATCGCCTCGGTCCCGTTGCCGTGGTGCACGTCCCAGTCGATCACCGCCACCCGCCGCACCAGCCCTTCAGCTTGCGCCGCGCGGATCGCCACGGCGATGTTGTTCAGAAGGCAGAAGCCGTTCGGCCAGTCGGAGGTCGCATGGTGCCCCGGCGGGCGCGAGAGCGCATAGGCATTCCGCGCATCGCCTGTCAGCACCGCCCGCAGCGCGGCGCTGGCCAGTCCCGCCGACAGCGCCGCGATCTCGTAGCCGCCCGCGCCGAAGGGGGTGCGCAGGCCCAACTCGCCCCCGCCCGCGTCCGAGGCCGCCTTGAAGGCCGACAGATAGCTGTCGGGGTGCACGCGCAGGAGGTCCTCGCGGCTGGCCGGCTCGGCCCCGCGCATCGACAGGTGCCGGGCAAGGCCGGTGACCTCGATCAGGTTGCGCAGGCGGCGCTTGGTTTCCGGGTTCTCTGGCAACCCGCCGGGGCTGGGCTGGACGAGGCCACCAACCGGCAGCGTGAAGGCATAGTTGCCGCCGCCGTGCCAGAAGCAGCGTTCGTCGGAATAGAAGGCGGTGGTCATCCGGTATCTCCCTTTCGGGCAAGCCTAATCAGGCGGCGCGCGATTGGCCAGCGGCCGGCGACAGTACCCGGACCCGCGGGCCTCTCACGATCATTTGTGTCAAGTCGCCTTTTGCCATTTGTGCCCGGCGGGATAGTTCGCTTTACTGACGGCAACAGACCCTGAAGGGAGCATGAGGCATGGCCGACAGCAAGGCGCTGGTCGCGGAAATCGAGGCACTGGGCGCGGTGCTGGGGCAGGCGAAGGTCTCGATCAACCGCCGCTTCATCGGGCAGGAGAAGGTGGTGGACCTGGTTCTGGCCGCGATGCTCTGCGGCGGCCATGCGCTCCTGGTGGGTCTGCCGGGGCTGGGCAAGACGCGCCTCGTGGACACGCTGGGCACGGTGATGGGGCTGAAGGCCAACCGCATCCAGTTCACGCCCGACCTGATGCCCGCCGATATCCTGGGCTCCGAGGTGCTGGAGACTGCCGCCGACGGCAGCCGCGCCTTCCGCTTTGTCGAAGGCCCGATCTTCTGCCAGCTGCTGATGGCGGACGAGATCAACCGCGCAAGCCCGCGCACGCAGTCGGCGCTGTTGCAGGCGATGCAGGAGAAGGAAGTCACCATTGCCGGCCAGCACCGCCCGCTCGGCCGCCCGTTCCATGTGCTCGCTACCCAGAACCCGATCGAGCAGGAGGGCACCTATCCCCTGCCAGAGGCGCAGCTGGACCGCTTCCTCGTGCAGGTGGACGTGGAATACCCCACCCGCCAGACAGAGCGCGACATCCTGATCGCCACCACCGGGGCCGAGGAGGCCGAGGCGCATCAGGTCTTCACCGCCGAGGACCTGATCCGCGCGCAGGGCGTGTTGCGGCGGATGCCGGTTGGCGATCAGGTGGTCGAGTCGATCCTGGACCTGGTGCGCGCCTGCCGCCCGGGCGAGCCCGAGGGCCGCGATCTGGCCGACAGCCTGTCCTGGGGGCCGGGGCCGCGCGCGGCGCAGGCGCTGATGCTGATGGTGCGGGCGCGGGCGCTGCTGGACGGGCGGCTTGCGCCCTCGGTCGGCGATGTGGCCGATCTGGCGCAGGCGGTGCTGATCCACCGCATGGCGCTGTCCTTCGCCGCCCGCGCGCGGGGCGAGACGCTGGCCGGGATCATCGCCCGCGTCACGAACCGCGTCCTGCGGCTCGAGGCCGCCGCGTGACCACCGCCGCCCCCGATCTGCGCACCCGCGCCGAGGCGCTGGGGCAAAGCCTGCCGCCCCTTCTGGCCGAGGCCGAGATGCTGGCCTCGACCGTGATGATGGGCGAACACGGCCGGCGCAGGGCGGGGCTGGGGGACGAGTTCTGGCAGTATCGCCCGGCGCATCAGGGCGATTCGGCGCGGATGATCGACTGGCGGCGCTCGGCACGGTCGGACGCGCATTTCGTGCGCGAGCGCGAGTGGCAGGCGGCGCAGTCGGTGACGATCTGGGTCGATCCGGCAAAGAGCATGTCCTTCACCGGCGACCGGGCGCGGCTGCCCAAGGCCGACCGGGCGCGGCTGCTGGGGCTGGCGCTGGCGGTCCTGCTTCTGCGCGGGGGCGAGCG
>JBKBVC010000024.1:7246-9923 GCA_046289805.1 Tabrizicola sp. | reverse complement strand
TTGTCGAAGGTCAGCCCGCCGGTCGCCGAAACCTCGGCGCCGGCCGCCTTGGCCAGCACCTGCGTCACGTCCAAGCTGTTCAGCTCGCCCGGAGGCTCGGCCCCCTCCATCTGCACCGCGGGGTCCATGATGTCCTGCTTCCACTTGCCGGTGCCCTTCAGGTCCACGATCACCGTCGCCGGCTCGCGCGACAGCGAGGCGCCGGGATCGACCATGGCCCAGATATCCTCGGACACGGTGAAATCGACGAGCTTGGTCAGGAAGGCGAAATCCTGCGGGCTGTCCGATTTCGATACCGGCATCAAGAGGTTGAACCCGCTTTCGGCAAAGGCCAGCTCGACCTGCGGGAAGGGGATCTCGGGTCCCGAGACGGTGAACTTCCCGCCGTTCAGCGAGGTGCCGTAGTTCATCCGGGTCTTGTCCATGGCCAGCACGAAGCCGCCACCCGTGGCAGTCGCCCCCACCTTGGTCGGGCCCGCCGCCTCCTCGACATCGACGTTCATTGTCATGGCGCCGAAGTTGAACGACGAGTCCATCGTGAAGCCGGAATTCAGCGCGACCGCCATGTTGGCCATCACGTCGGCGCCCAGGAAGGTGCCCTTGGTCGCACCGCTCAGGTCCGACAGCTTCAGCGCAAGTGTGCCGCGGCCGCCGCCCTCGTCCTCCATGTCCGCGCCCGAAAGGTTGAACTGCATCGAGTCCGCCTGGAAGCTGGAATCGAGGTTGGTCTTGTCGCCGTCCAGCGCCACCAGATAGCGGGCCGTTATCCCGGCCAATGTCAGATCGCCCTTCGTATCCAGCGCCTTGCCGTCCTTTTCGGTGATCTCGTCCAGCGTGATGCTGACGCTGGGCGCGGCGAAGTCATAGCTGGTCTCGGTCGCGCTGCCCCCCGCCACGATCTTCATGCCGGGCTGCGCGACGGTCAGCTTCAAGGAACCCGGACCATCGTCCTGGTCCGGGAATGCCATCTGCACGGGATAGCTCTCGGGCATCGTCACCGTCACCGTGCCGTCGCCATTGGCCGCAAAGCTCAGCTTGTCGAACGAGATCGAGGCGCTGCCGCCCATCTGGTCCTTGAAGGCCACCACCACGCCGGTCACGTCCACCGTGTTCCCGCTGTCGGCGGTGTTGCCGACCGTCAGCTCCTGCCCGGCCGAGGTCAGCATGGCCTGCCAGCTTGCCCAGACCTCTTGCGGGGTCACGTCGGCGCTGGCCGAGGCTGCAAGGAAAACAAGACCGATCGCGGAAGAGCAGGTGAGGGCGCGGGTCATGGCTTGTGCCTTTCGGGTTGAATTCGCGGGCGCAACCTTTCTATCTCGTCGGGTATGCGTCAAGGGATTCCCTTGGGAATGCGCGGCGCTCAGGCCAGGAATGTCGGACGGGGGACGGATGATACGGGTCGAAGACCGGGGCGGCTGCTGTACGATCACGCTCGCCCGCCCCGAAAAGGCGAACGCGCTGACCGAGCCGATGCTGCACGACATCGCCTCTGCCGTCACGCAGAGCACCGCCAAGGTCCTGATCCTGACCGGCGAGGGCAAGGTCTTCTCCGCCGGGGCCGACCTCGACGGGATGAAGGCGGGCCTCGGCCTGTCGCCCGCGTGGGAGGCCGCCTCGGGCGCCATCGCCGCCTTCCCCGGCCTCTCCATCGCCGCGCTGAACGGCACTCTTGCCGGGGGCGCCATGGGGGCGGCGCTGGCCTGCGACATCCGCATCGCCGTGCCCTCGGCGACCTTCTTCTATCCCGTCATGCGGCTGGGCTACCGCCCGCAACCCTCGGACCCCGCCCGCCTTGCGGCGCTGATCGGCCCCTCCCGCGCGAAGATGATCCTTCTCGCCGGCGCCAGGATCGACGCCGAGACCGCCCTTTCCTGGGGCCTCATCGACCGCATCTGCCCGCCCGAGGCGCTGATCGACACCGCGATGTCGCTGGCAGAGCCGGCGCTTGCAGCCGATCCGGGCCATGTTGCCGCGCTGAAGCGCATGACCAACGGGGATAAGCCATGACCAACGCCTACGACACGGGCCGCCTGAACCTGCCCTTCGTCGGTATCCCGACCTTCGGCAAGAACCCCTACCAGCCCGACTGGTCCGCCATCGACGCCGACTTCGCCATTCTCGGCGCGCCCTTCGACTTCGGCACCCAGTTCCGCGCCGGAGCCCGCTTCGGCCCCCGCGCCATCCGCGAGGCCTCGACCCTCTTCTCCTTCGGCCACGCCGGGGCCTATGACCACGAGGACGACGTGACCTACCTTGAGGGCGTGAAGATCCTCGACATCGGCGACGCCGACATTGTCCACACCGACACCGAAACCAGCCACGCCAACATCGAAAAAGGCGTCCGCGCCATCCTCGCCGCTGGTGCCGTCCCCGTGGTGCTGGGCGGCGACCACTCCGTCAACATCCCCTGCATCCGCGCCTTCGCGGGCCGGCCCCTGCACATCGTCCAGATCGACGCCCACCTCGATTTCGTCGATGTCCGCCACGGCGTCCGCCACGGCCACGGCAACCCGATGCGCCGCGCCGCCGAACAGGACCACGTCAAGGGCATCACCGCGCTGGGCATCCGCAACGTCTCCTCCACCGCCAAGGACGGGTATGAGGCCGCCCGCGCCATGGGCGACGACATCCTCTCGGTCCGCCAGGTCCGCAAGCTGGGGGTCGAAGCCACCCTCGC
>JBKBVC010000024.1:0-7236 GCA_046289805.1 Tabrizicola sp. | reverse complement strand
CCTAAGGGCGTGGACTACTACCTCACCCTCGACATCGACGGCTTCGACCCCTCGATCGCGCCGGGCACCGGAACCCCCTCGCACGGCGGGTTCCTCTATTACGAGGCCCTCGAACTGATCGACGGCCTGACGAAACAGGGCAACATCATCGGCATCGACCTGGTCGAGGTCGCCCCCGACTACGACCACACCGGCACAACCGCGATCCTTGCCGCGCAAGTCCTGCTCAACACCATCGGGCGCATCGCCCATAACCGGAGGTAAGCCTTGGACCGGCTGCAACTCTGGCTGCAAGAGGCCGTGGACACCGCGCTTGGCTGGCTCTCCTCGCCGCCCGCGCTGATGCAGTTCGGCCTTCTGATCGCCGCCTACATCCTGGCCACCCTCCTGTCCCGCCGCCTGACGCCCGCCCTCGAGCGCACCCTCACCCCGAAGCCCGAGGCGACGCACCCCATCGCCCGCCTCCGCCGCTTTGCGCTGCAATTCCTGCCGCTGCTCCTGCCCCTCCTCGCCTATGCCCTGACCGCCGTGGGTGAGGGGCTGACCCGCGCCACCTTCGGCACGGGCGAGGTCATCGCCTTCGGCAAGCGGGTCTTCCTGTTCCTCGCCGCCCTCGAACTCGTCCGCCGCATCCTGCCCCCCGGCCTCCTGAAATTCATGGGCCGCTACATCCTTTTGCCCGTCATGGCGCTGAACGCGCTGGGCGTGCTGGACGAGGTGACGGCCTGGCTCGACGCCGCGCAGGTGAACCTCGGCGACATTCGCTTCACCGCGCTTGGCCTGATCCGCGGCGCCATCGCCGGGGCGCTTCTCTTCTGGCTCGGCTCCTGGTCGAACCGGCAAAGCTCGGGCTACATCAAGGCCCAGGCCGACCTGCGCCCCGCCACCCGGGAACTGGCGATCAAGGCCTCCGAGGTCGCCATCTTCGGCGCGGCCTTCCTTCTGCTCATGTCGATCATGGGCATCGACCTCACTGCCGTCGCCGTCCTCGGCGGTGCCCTCGGCGTCGGGATCGGCCTTGGCCTGCAACAGATCGCCGCAAACTTCGTCTCCGGCATCATCCTGCTGCTGGAAGGCCAGACCACCGTGGGCGATTATGTCGAACTCGACGGAGGCGAGAAGGGCACCATCGTCAAGATGACCGCTCGCGCCTGCGTGCTGGAAACCTTCGACGGCAAGTGGATCGTCGTCCCGAACGAACATTTCATCACCAGCCGCGTCGTCAACTACTCTGACCAGGGCAGCGCCAATCGCTACGAGGCCGCGTTTTCAGTCAGTTACGACACCGACATCAACATCGTGCCCGAGATAATCGAGCGCGCTGTATCGCAGCTTCCCTTCGTTCTGCAACAGCCCGACGGCCCCGACTGCGAGCTGCGCGGCTTTGGCGAATCCTCGGTGGACTTCGCGGTGGAATACTGGGTCTCGGGCATCGACGACGGCAAGAACAAGTATGGCTCGGCCGTCCTCTTCGCGATATGGAACGCGCTGAAAGAGGCGGGGATCCAGATGCCCTATCCCCACCGCGTCGTCGAACTGCGCAATGCCCCCACAGCCTGACGCCGCCGTGGATGCTGTCGTCGTCGGCGCAGGTCCCGCCGGGCTGATGGCCGCCGAGGAACTTGTGAAGTCCGGCGCACAAGTCGTTGTGATCGAGGCCAAACCCACCGTCGCCCGCAAGTTCCTGATGGCCGGGAAATCCGGCCTGAATGTCACCAAGGACGAGGACCGGGAAACCTTCGTCTCCCGCTACGACTGCCCCCACCTCCGCCCGATCCTGCAAGATTTCGGGCCGGACGAGGTGCAGGCCTGGTGCCGCGCGCTCGGGCAGGAGGTGTTCACCGGCTCCTCCGGCCGCGTCTTCCCCGTGGCGATGAAGGCCTCGCCCCTCCTCCGCGCCTGGCTCAATCGCCTCACCGCTCAGGGCGTCGAGATCCGCACCCGCTGGCGCTGGACCGGCTTTGACGGCACCGCCCTCACCTTCGACACCCCCACCGGCCCGCAAAACCTTGCCCCGAGGGTCACGATCCTCGCCCTCGGCGGCGCCAGCTGGTCCCGCCTCGGGTCGGACGGCGCCTGGGTCCCGTGGCTGCGCGAAAGAGGCGTTCAGATCACCGACTGGCAACCCGCCAATGTGGGCTTTCGCGTCGACTGGTCCGCCCATATGTCCCCGCTCTTCGGTCAACCCGTCAAAGGCGTGGCCCTCAAGGTCCGCTCGTCGAGCCCTTCGGGCACTCCTCGCTCGGTCAGCCAGCGACGAGCGACCGAAGGAAGCGAGGAGAACCGCGGAGAATTCATCATATCTTCCAAGGGCCTGGAAGGCGGCGGCATTTACAGTATATACAAGTATCTACGCGACGCATATACGCTCGCCCTCGACCTCCTCCCCGACCTCAGCCAGGACGAGATCGACCGCCGCCTCGCCAGGATGAAGCCCGGCGACAGCGTCACCAATCGCTTGCGCAAGCTCGGCCTCGACCGCACCCGGATCGCCCTGGTGATGGAGTTTTCGCGTGCGAACCCTTTCGCCCGGCTCAAGCACCTGCCCATCCCCCTGCAAGGCCCGCGCCCCCTTGACGAAGCCATCAGCACCGCCGGAGGCATCGCCTGGGACGCCCTCACCCCCGACCTGGAGCTGAAGGCGCTGCCGGGCATTTTCGCCGCCGGGGAAATGCTGGACTGGGAGGCCCCGACCGGCGGCTATCTTCTCACCGCTTGCTGGGCCACCGGTCGCTGGGCCGGACAAACGGCGGCGCGCCGGCTGCGCTAGCCCGCTTCGTGCAGGGCCTCGAACCAGGGCAGCACCTGCTCGCGCAGCACCGCCGCCGCCAGGTCCAGACAGTCCGGCCGCTCCAGCACGTCGATGAAAGCCAGGGTTCCCGGATCGCTGTCCGTCCGCTCGAAGAACTCCGCCAGGGTCACATCCTCGCCGCCCGGCCAGTCGGGATGGTCCGGCACCTCACCGGACGGGGTCAAGAACCGCAGCACGATTCGCACATCCCAGCCGTAGCGATCCCGTTGCAGATGCACCGCCGACTTGCCCGCCGCCGTCGTCCGGCTCCAGGTCGTCCTGGCGAAAGCATAGCCCGCCGGCCCCAGCACCCCGTCCAGCGCCGCCACGATCCGCTGCCAGGCCTCCTCCCGCCGCGCCGGAAAGGACGGGTCATTGGCGGCCAGATGCTTGCGCGCGGAAAGGTCCGGGTCCTCCATTCAGGCCGACAAACCCCCGGCCAGGTCCGGCACGTCCAGCGCGCTGAACCCGTAGTGCCGCAGCCAGCGCAGGTCGGCCTCGAAGAAGGCGCGCAGGTCCGGGATGCCGTATTTCAGCATCGCGATCCGGTCGATTCCCATCCCGAAGGCAAAGCCCTGCCACTGGGCCGGGTCCACGCCCGCCGCCTGCAACACCTTCGGATGCACCATGCCGGACCCGAGGATCTCCATCCACTTGTCGCCCTCGCCGATCTTCAGCTGGCCGCCGACGTTGGAGTAGCGGATGTCCACCTCCGCCGAGGGCTCGGTGAACGGGAAATGGCTGGCGCGGAACCGCAGTTCCACCTTGTCCACCTCGAAGAAGGCACGGCAGAATTCCTCCAGGCACCATTTCAGGTTCGCCATGCTGATGTCGCGGTCGATCGCCAGGCCTTCGACCTGGTGGAACATCGGCGTGTGCGTCTGGTCCATGTCCATCCGGTAGACCCGGCCCGGAGCAATGATCCGGATCGGCGCGCCCCGCTCCATCATCGCCCGGATCTGGACGGGGGAGGTATGGGTCCGCAGCACATGCGGCGGGCGGTTGTCGCCTTCGCGGCGCGCCATGAAGAACGTGTCATGCTCCTGCCGCGCCGGATGCTCGGGCGGGATGTTCAGCGCGTCGAAATTGTGCCAGTCGTCCTCGACCTGCGGGCCCTCGGCCACCGAAAAGCCCATGTCGGCGAAGATCGCCGTCAGTTCTTCCATGACCTGGCTCACCGGATGGATCGTCCCCCGCGGGCGCGGCCGCCCCGGCAGGGTCACGTCCAGCCATTCGCTTTTCAGCCGCTCGTCCAGCGCCGCATCCGCCAGCGCCACCTTGCGTGCGCGCAGGGCCGCGTCGATCTCGTCCTTCAGCGCATTCAGGCTGGCCCCCGCCGCCTTCCGCGCCTCGGGGTCCATCTTCCCCAGCCCGGCCATCAGCGCCGAGATCTCGCCCTTCTTGCCCAGCGCGGCAACGCGGACCTCCTCCAGCCCGGCCTCGTCCGCCGCGCCGGCCACCGCCGCCAGATACTTGGCCTTGAGCGTGTCGATCCCGTCCATCGCGCTTCTCCTGCGAAACCGCCCCTCTGCTAAAGGCGAAGCCCCCGCAATGCAAGGTTCAGAAGATCGACCGGCGCCCCCGGATCTCCAGCATCCTGCGCGACCGCGTGACCTTCCCACCCTGCGCCGCGATCGAGACCGGTGGCTGCTTCAGCCGTTTCTCGATGACCACCAGGCTGTCGTGGAACCGGATCGACCCGATCTCTCGCGCCAGGGGATGCAGAGGGAAGCCCGCGTCGTCCTCGGTGTACCAGGAATGCATCCGGTCGATCAGGTCCTTGGCGAATTCGATGAAACTCGCCGGCTCCCGGAACCCGCCGCCAAAGCCCGGCCAATAGCTCGTGTGCACATCCTCGACGATGTAGAGACCCCGGTCGCGCAGCCGGGGCCAGAGATGACGGAAACTGGTGATCTGCTGGTGCATCTTGTGCCCGCCGTCATCCACGATCAGGTCGAAGGGCCCGTGGTCGTGGCCGACCCGCTCCAGAAAGACCGGATCCGCCTGGTCGCCGATCTCCACCACGGTCCCCTGCAGCGCAAGCTCGCGGCAGGCCGGATCGATGTCGAGGAACACCAGGCGCGAACCCGCCCCGAGGAATCCCTGCCACATCGGCAGCGAGCCTCCCTTGTAGATCCCGATTTCCAGGAACGACACGTCGCGCCCCTGCCAGTCGGACAGAAGCTCGTCATAGACCTCCAGGTAATGCTCCATCTTCAACAGCATCCGGTCGCCGCTCCGCGCCGGGAAGTCGCGAAAATAGCGCGTGGTGGTCATGACAGCCCCCGTTCGGTCCGGACCCGTCGCCCAGCTATCCCGTCGATCGGCCGGGCGACAAGCCTACATGATCGGCGCGTCCGTCGTCTCGATCACAAGCGCGGGCAAGGCGCCCTGTCCGTCTTCGGCGACCTGGCGGGTGGCGATCAGGCGCTGGGTCCAGATCGTCTTCCGGTTCGACTGGGCACGCAGCCGCAGCTTCAGATGTGCGCGGTCCCCGCTCCAGGCGCCCTCGATCTCCAGATCCAGACCTCCCTGGACTCCGGGCGTCGATGCTCCGAAACCGGCCGCGCCATCGCGCAGCAGATGCTCTGCCGCCAGCCGCGCAACCGCCTCGGCCAGCTCGCGAGCCACGTCAGACCCCATGCTCGCAGGCAGCGCGCCAAGCCGCAGAGTGAACGGCCGGCTGTCCATCGGCTCTGGCGTCGTCAGATCCTGGACGGCGATCCGTTGCGCCAGACGCTGACGTTCCTCGGCCAGCCAGGCACGGAATGCCGGGTCGAGGATGTCGATGCCTTCCAGGAAGTCCCGCCCTTCCGCCAGGGCCAGACGCGCCGCCTCGGGGTCGCTGTCGAGGTCGGTCGCAAAGCCGGTCAGCCCCACGCAGTCGCGGTCGCTCTTCAGGTGCGAGGCAAGCGGACCCAGGCTCTTGCGCAACTCGGTCAGAGCCTGGCGGAGACTTCCGGAAGCCTGTTCCTGCCCGCGGTCCGACCAGAGGCGGCCTTCCAGCCAGCGCCGGGGTCGGCGATGGTCTGGCGTGCGGCTCAGCATCGCCAGAATGGCGCGCGCCTTTGCCCCGCGTGGCGTATGGTCCCGCCCGGTCGCATCCTGCACCTGGAACTGCCCTATCAGCCGGATGAACATCCTCATGGCCCCGCTCATGATCGCGTCTCGTCGTTCGAGGGCCATGTTCCAGAAGCCTGCGTGAAATCTTCGTCAATCGCCGCGGCGCGCCACCGCGGACCGCGAGAAAATCGTGAAATCGCGTGCAATCTGCCTCGCCTCCGCGGGGTCCGGACGGTCGATTCGCTGGTTCCGGGCGCTCCGGTGAGCCGCGAATTCACGCTTTCCGGGCGTTTCACGGGGAATTAACGCGCGTTTCTCCCCCTTGTTCCCAGGCTTGCTGCACACCCTGCGGTCCAGCCGCCGCCAGGATCCAGCCCGTGAACTCCGAGGAGGCGACGACATGCCACGACCAGTGCCTTCCCCCCGGTTCCCCTCGGGACGCGCGGAAGCCGGCAGCCTGTTCCATCTGCCCGGGGACGGACCCTCGCACGACCGCTCGCCGGGACCGACGTCTCCGCAGCGCCCGCGGTTGGACTTCGTCACGCGCGATCCTCTTGGTCTGCGCGATCTCCCCCTGTCCGACATCGACCGGCCCACGGCCGGAACCGATCCGGTCGATGCGCTCCAGACCCTCCTGGCGGCCGAACTCGGGCTTGCCGCCGCCCTGGTCTTCCCTTCGACTGCCGACGCGATCCGCCATGCGCTGCCGGCGTTCCTCCGACCGTGCGACGAGGTGCTTGTCGATTGCTGTGCGGATCCCGCGCTGTCCGAGACCGTCAGCCTCACCGGCGCCCGGCTGCACCGCTATCCCTCCGCTTCGCTGGACGGGGTCGAGCGTCGCCTGCACCGGCTGACCCGCAACCCTGGCGCGGGCCGGTTGGTGATCGTCGCGCCGGCCGTCTCGGCGCGCTGCGCGCGGGTGGCCGACGTGGCGGGGCTTGCCGAACTCGCCCGCCGCCACGGCGCCTCGCTGGTCGTGGACGTGGCGCAGGACTTCGGGCTCATGGGCCAAGCCGGGCGCGGCGTGATGGAGATCCAGTCCTGCCTCGGTCGCGTCGATCTTGTTCTTGGCTGCCTTGCCGGCGCGTTCGGCACGACCGGAGGCTTCGTGGCCTGGGGCGATGCCGGCCACCACGCCGGTCTGCGCCGGGACCGGCCGGCATCCGCCTCCCTGCACGCCGACCGCGCCCGCATCGCGCTGGCCGCCGCGGCGCTGGTGTTCGGCACGGAGGGCCGCCGCCGGCGCCGCCGCCTGCATGGCCTCTCGCTGCGGCTCCGCAATCAGCTGACGGCTGCCGGGTTGCGGGTGCCCGGCGAGGCCGTGCCCTTCGTTCCGGTGCTGCTGCCGTTGCAGACGGCCCTGCCGCGCACCGCGCTTCTGG
>JBKBVC010000023.1:0-9981 GCA_046289805.1 Tabrizicola sp. | reverse complement strand
GATGGCGGCGACCACCGTCTCGCCCTTGGTGACCGGATCGCCGGCATGCAGGTTGATCCGTTGCAACCTGCCGGCGGTCGTGGCCGAAATGGTGAATACCTCGCGGATCCGCGCCTCGCCCTGTTCCTCGACCGTCACCTCCAGCACGCGCGGCTCGACGGCTGCCACTTCCACCGCGACGGGGCGCGGCAGGAAGGCCCATATCATGAGAGCGACAACGCCGATGGCGGCAAGGACGGGGACAAGGCGGCGCATGGGTCACTCCCGTGTCTTGAGGACTTCGATCATGTCGAGATTGTTGATCCGGCCCCGGATGGCCAGGGCCGAGGCAAGGGCGGCAAGGCAGACGATCAGGCTGGCGGTCGCAAAGACCTCGCGCCCCACCACAAGCGGCACGCGGTAGAGGTCGGAGGAAAAGGCTGCGACCATCGCGACCGAGATGCCGTAACCGATGACCCAGCCCAGGGGCTGCGCCAGAAGGACGACAATGCCAAGCTCGCCGAAGAGGACGCCCGAGACCTCGCGGTTGGTGAAGCCCAGGACGCGCAGGCTTGCCAGTTCGCGCCCCTGTTCCGACAGGGCGATGCGCGAGAAATTGTAGACGACGCCGACCGCGATGATGCCCGCAAGGACGACATAGACCGTAACCATGACGGTGATGTTCTCGGCCAGCGTGTCGCGGAACCGCGCCAGCATCAGGGTCGTCACGCTGACCAGGTCGGTCTTGGGCGCCGCCTTGGCGGCGGCGTAGAATTCCGCGTCCATCGACCGGTCGAGTTGCAGGCTGACACCGGACACCATCGCGCCTTCGCCCATCAGCCGGTTCAGGGCCCCGATCTCCATCGCTGCGCCGAGGCCGACATAGCCCAGCGAGATCCCGCTGACCGGCAGCGTGACCGTCGGACGCGCGCCTTCGAGGACCTCGACGGTCACCTGGTCTCCGGTCCGGACCTGAAGGGCCGCAGCCAGCGCCTCGGACAGCAGGATGCCTGCCTCGGGCATCGCCATGGGGCGCAGGTCGGGGGCGAGCACGCGGGAAAGCTGCGGTTCAGCGGGACGGCCGATAATGCCAAGTTTCTTCGACAGGTTGCGATGGCTGATCCGGGCGCTCACCGACCGGAACGGTTCGGCCACCATGACGCCGGGCAGCGCGCGTGCGGCGTGGACGGCGCCGATCGGCTCGGACGAGCCGAACACGATCTGCGCGTCGTGGCGTTCGGAGCGGAAGAAGGTGATGTCGATCATGTGGTTGATCGAGCCGAACGACCAGAGCGACGCCACGAGGATCGCCACGGCCATCGCGACGCCCAGCATCGACGACAGGGTGCGGAAGGGCCAGCGCAACAGGTGACGGGCCACCATCACCCCGGTCTGGCGCAGGGCAAGGACCCCACGCAGCCACCCCATGCGCTGCCGGTAGGCGACGGGGGCCGGGGGCGCCATGGCGACGGCGGGTGGCAGGGTCACGACCGATCGCACCGCATACAGCGCGCCCCCAAGGGCCGCCGTCAGTGTGATGACGGCGGCAAGACCGTAAAGTTGCGGATCCCGGGCGAAGACAAGATAGGGAAACGAGAAGAACCGCGCATACATCTGCGCAAGCCCAGCCCCAAGCCATGCCCCCGCGGCAAAGCCGATCAGGATGCCGACCACGGCGATCATCAGCACGAACTCGACATAATGCTGCGCCACCGCGCGCGACGGATAGCCGATGGCCTTGAGCAGCCCGATCTGTTCGCGTTCCAGCACGATCAGCCGCGACAGCGTCATGTTCACCAGCATCGCCGCGACCAGAAGGAAGATTGGCGGCAGCACCTTGACCATGGCAGAGAGCTGCTTCAGCTCGGCATCGAGAAACGCGTGCGAGACCTGGTCCGCCCGTGCCGTCGCGCCGATGCCGCCATAGCGCGCGGTCAGCCGGTCGAGCGCCTCGATCACCCGATCCGCATCGGCTCCGGGCGCGAGCTTCAGCACCACGTTGGAAAACGCACCCGCCAGGTCGAAGGCGGCCTCGAGGCTGGCGCGCTGGGACCAGACGATGCCGAACCGGCGCGGGTCCGGCATCATCTGGCCAGGAGCAAGCACGTAGATGAACTCGGGCGAAAGCGCCACGCCGGTAATCAGCAACTCGCGCCGCTTGCCGTTCATCAGGACCGGCAGCCGACTGCCCGGCCCCAGCCGGTGCGCCGCGGCGAACCCTTCCGAAACCACGATCTCTTGCGCCGACTGCGGATCGGGCAGCCGGCCCTGCCGGAGGTAAAGCCGGTTCAGCACCGCCCCGTTGCCGCCGGGCAGCGAGACGAAAAGCACCGAACCCGGCTCGATCATCGTGGGCAGGTCGAGAAGTCCCAGCTTGACGATCCGCGCCTCGGCATCCAGCACGCCTTCGATCGCCTCGATCTCGCCCATCAGGGCCGTAGGCGCACGCACGAGGTCGGCGAAGACGTCGGCAAAGCGGTTCTCCTCGTAATATCGCGCCCGCGTCTCGTGCAGCGAGGCATAGGCCCCGTTGCCCAGGATCAGCGTCGCCACGCCCGCCGCCAGCACCAGCGCAATGGCAAGGACCTGGGCCCAGAGCCGCCGCAGATCGCGCAGGACCTTGCGGCGCAGCGGCGAGATCACCATGCGACCTCCGAGGGTGCCTTCTTCACCGCGTTGACGGTCTATTCCACGATCCGCCCATCTGCAAAGCGGATCACGCGGTCGGCGATCTCGCGGATCGCGGCGTTGTGGGTGATGACCAGCGTCGTCGCCCCCACGGTCCGGTTCACCCGGGTCAGGGCCTCCAGCACCTTGATGCCGGTCGCGCTGTCCAGCGCGCCGGTCGGCTCGTCGCAGAGCAGGACCTCGGGGTTCTTGGCGATGGCCCGCGCGATGGCGACACGCTGCTGTTCGCCACCAGAGAGCTGGGCCGGGAAATGGTCCGCCCGACCGGAAAGGCCCACGAGCTCCAGCGCCTCGTCCGCAGGAATCGGCCGGCGGACGATCTCGGTAACCAGTTGCACGTTCTCGCGCGCGGTCAGGCTAGGCACAAGATTGTAGAACTGGAACACGAAGCCAACATGGTCGCGCCGATATTGGGTCAGCGCGCGTTCGGTCAGGGCGGTCAGCTGGTGCTCCTCGAACCAGACTTCGCCCTCGGCTGCGGTGTCGAGGCCACCAATGATGTTCAGGAAGGTCGATTTCCCGGACCCGGACGGCCCGAGGATCACGACGAACTCGCCGCGTCGCGCCTGAAAGTCGATGCCACGCAGCGCGTTCACCGTCTGCTCGCCGGACCGGTAGATCTTTGTCAGGCCCCTGGTGAAGAGAACAGGGGCGGCGGTTCGGTCCATGGTCCCCCCGCGTGGCAAGTGGACGACAGCGTAGCAGGCGCGCTGCAACCGGCAATGACATAGGTCAATGGACCATCCGAGGTCCGACCGGCCGGCGAGCGGGGCTTTCACCTGCCCGTATGACCGTTTCCCGCGCCTGGCGGCGGCGTGTGGCGGATGGGGTCAGTCGGTGATACCGGGATGGGTGGTGCCCCCAGAGGGACTTGAACCCCCGACCCTCTGATTACAAATCAGATGCTCTACCAGCTGAGCTATAGGGGCCACCGCCTTCAGATACAGGCACGGACCGGGCTGTGCAAGGGTTCAGTCCCGCTGGTCCCGTGCCAGGATCACAACGGCGACAAGTCCCACCGCCATCACCAGAAGCGCAGCCGGGGCTGCCTCGGACAGACGTTCGAGGCTGGCAAGTTCGAAGACGCGGGTCGACAGCGTGTTGTAGTTGAACGGGCGCAGGAGGAGTGTCGCAGGCAGTTCCTTGACGCAATCGACGAAGACGACCAGCAGCGCCGACAGCACGGACCCCCGGATCAGCGGCAGATAGACCGCCCCCAGCGTCCCGGTGGCCGATCGGCCCAGCGAACGGGCGGCCATGGCAAGGCTTGGCAAAGGCGGTACCGGTGATCATCAGCCCCGGGTCCCAGCCGGTCAGCGCCAGGATTCCGTCCGCCAGCCGGTGGTCAAGTGCAGCCAGCGGCAGCAGCAGCCCCAGCGCAAGCACCGCCCCCGGCGCGGCATAGCCGATCAAGGTGAGGGGCAAGAGCCATTGCGCCCCGCGCGAGCCCTTCATCCGCAAGGCATAGACGAGGAAGATCGCCGCCGAGACCGTGGCCAGCGCCGCCAGGCCGGCCACGACCAGCGTATTGCGCAGCGCCTGGACCAGGCCCGGCGCCAGCCAGCCCGAGGGCGCGGCCGCGGCATGCACCAGCATCACCGTCACCGGCAGAACGAAGCCTCCGGCGAAGGGGATCAGGCACAGGATGGTTGCGTACCAGCGCTTGCGGCCGGCGATGGCCTGCGGCTCGACGGACTGAGCGGCGCGGCCGAGCCGGTGGAACTTCGCACCGCCGCGACCCGCGCGTTCCAGTCCGACCAGCAGCAGGATCAAGGCGAGGATCACCAGCGCGATCTGCGCCGCACCCCCGGCATTGCCGCCGTTGAGCCAGGTCGAGAACACCCCGGTCGTCAGCGTCTGCACGCCGAAATGCAGCACGGTGCCGTAGTCGGCCACCGTCTCCATCAGGGCCAGCGCCACACCGGCAGCGATCGCAGGGCGGGCCAGCGGCCAGCCGAGCCGCAGGAACAGCCCCCAGGGCCCGCAGCCCAGCGAGCGCGCAACCTCGTAGGCGCGGCCCGACTGTTCGCGGTAGGCCGCGCGGGCCAGAAGGTAGACATAGGGATACAGCGCAAAGGACAGCACGAGGACCGCGCCGGGCAACGAGCGCATCTGGGGGAACCAGTAGTCCCGGGCCGAGGTCCAGCCGAAGGTCGCCCGCAGGGCCGACTGGACGGGGCCGGCATAGTCCGTCAGGTCCACAAGCGCATAGGCCGCCACGAAGGCCGGGATGGCCAGGGGAAACAGCAGCGCGTGCGCAAGCCATTCGCGGCCCGGAAAGCGGTACTGGCTGACCAGCCAGGCCGCACCGGTCCCCATCGCGGCGGTCAGGACGGCGACGCCCGCCATCAGCATCAGCGTCGTGCCCAGGTAGCGCGGCAGAACCGTTGCCATCAGATGCGGCCAGATGTTGCCTGTCGCCGTCAGCGCCAGCCACAGGATCGACAGGATGGGCGCCAGCACGACCGCCGCGATGGCAAGCGCGCCCAGCGTCCAGCGGTCCGGAACCAGCCGGAGGCGGCGAATGCCAAGTTGAGCGAAACGGTCGGACATCCTAGTGTCGCGGTTACAGGAAAGCGGTTTAACTGTCCAGAAAAGCCCGTATAGTCGCGCCGTCGGGCGAGAGTTGCCCGCGCCGCAAAGTCAGGCCCGATGCGCATTGTCTATCACCTTGGTGCCCATTGCACCGATGAGGACCGGCTGGTCCGCTGCCTTCTGAAGAACCGGGCCAGGCTGGCCGAACAGGGTATCGTGGTGCCCGCCCCCACCCGGTATCGCAATCTGTTGCGGGACACGGCCACTCAGCTTCGGGGAGCGGCCGCCTCGGAGGAGACCGAGGCGATGATCCTCGACCAGATCATGGACGAGCCCGCCGCCGACCGGCTGATCCTGTCCTGGACCAGCTTCCTCGGCTTCCCTGCCTATGCCTTGTCGGGCGGCCTTTACGCCCGTGGCGGCGAGAGGTTGCGGACCTTTACCCGGATCTTTCCGGACATCGAGGCAGAGTTCTTCCTGGCGATCCGCAACCCTGCGACCTTCCTGCCCGACCTGCGCGCGCGCGCCCGGCAGAAGGGGCACGCGGACATCCTGGAGGGCGTCGATCCGCTGACCCTGCGCTGGTCACGGGCGGTGCGCGGGATCCTGGATCACAACCCCGGCGTGCCGCTGACGGTCTGGTGCGACGAGGACACGCCGCTGATCTGGCCAGAGGTGCTGGCGGCGGTGTCGGGGCACGCAACCGGCACGGTGCTGGAAGACATCGACGAGCTTCTGGGCCTCTTGCTGACCGACGTCGGTCTGGCGCGCTTTCACGCCTATTGTCGCGAGCATCCGCCGCAATCGGTCTCGCAGCGCCGTCGGATCGTCACGGCCTTTCTCGAGAAGTTCGGCCGCCCCGAGCAGATCGAGATCCCGATCGCGGTTCCGGGCTGGACCGCGGAGCTGGTCGAAGACCTGACCCGCGCCTATCTGGCCGATGTCGAGCGCATCGCCCAGATGCCGGGAGTGCGCCTTCTGGAGGCCTGATCAGACCATGCCAAGGGCCGACTTGTAGACCTCCAGCACGGCCTCTTCCTCGGCCAGCTCCTCCGGCTTGCGCTTGCGCAGCGCGATGACCTTGCGCATGACCTTCGTGTCATAGCCGCGCCCCTTGGCTTCGGCCATCAGCTCTTTCTGCTGCTCGGTCACGTCCTTCTTTTCGGCTTCCAGCTGCTCGTAGCGTTCGATGAACTGGCGCAGCTCGTCGGCGGTGACGGCATAGGGATCGGTCGCGTCGGCCATGGCTCTCTCCGGGTCGGAATGGGTCGGGCGTTCCTACCCTGCCCCGGGCATCGGGTTCAAGGCGGGATCCGCCCACCGGCGGGCCTTGCTTGCGCCGCGATGCGGATCGGGCTAGCACCGGCGCAACGGCAGAGAGGACAAGCCATGCAGGCATTGATCTGGGCAGGAACGGCGCTGACCCTGCTGGGGGTCGCGGGGCTGGGCTATTGCATCCTGGCCGTCGCCCGCGCCAAGCGGGCGGGGCTTGATGAGGCCGCGTTGCGCGCGGCACTGCAACGGGTCGTCACGCTGAACCTCGCGGCGGTCGGCGTGTCGGCACTGGGCCTGGCGGCGGTTGTGGCCGGTATCCTTCTTACCTGAAGCTGCGGTTCGACGGAGATTCGCCTCACACCGGCATGTTGTCGAAGCCGGCTTCGACTTCGGCATCGGTCGGCTGGTGCTTCTGCGTGCCCGGCATCAGGGTTGCCAGGGCACGCATCTCGGCAAGCAGCAGTTCCAGGCTCTGCTGCTGCAACGCGATGCCAGCGGCCATGAGGTCGGCTTCGTCACGGTTCGGGTCATCGGGTTTGCGGGCGGTCATTGGGCACAACTCCTGCAAAGGGGGGTCCAGGGCAGCGCATCGAGCCGCGCCTCGGCGATCGGCTCGCCGCAGCGGGCGCAAAGGCCATAGGTCCCGTTCTCGATCCGTGCCAGAGCGGCGCGGATCTGCGAGATTTCGGCAAGACCCGCCTGGCCGGTCGCCTCCAGCACCTCGTCGCCCTCGCGTTCGGTGGCCAGATCCTCCCAGTCGGGATTGTGATGCGAATCGAGTTCGTCCTCGATCGCATCAAGACGGGCGCCAAGTTCCACGAGCCTCTGCTGCAACGCGGTCTTTCTGACAGAGATCGGTTTCGGGGCATTTGCCTGCATCTTGGTCTCCTTGCTGTAGAGCGGAGACTAGCCAGCCGCGATTGCATTGTCCTTGACCCAGGTCAACGGCGCTTTCGCTTTGCGCCGGGGGTGGCTATGGTTCGTCTCGCCCTGACCGACCCAGGAGTGGAAAGAGACATGGACATCCGCGCGATCACCCCCGACTATGCGGTCTCGCCGCAGATCGAACCGGCGGACCTGCCGGCGATCAAGGCGGCAGGCTATGTGACCGTCATCGACAATCGCCCGGACAGCGAGATTCCGCCGCACCTCCACACTGCCGAGATGCGCCGCGCGGCCGAGGCGCTGGGTCTGTTCTTCGTGGCGAATCCGGTGATCGGCGGGGCGCTCACGATGGAGAACGTCACCGCGCAGGGGGCGGCCATCGCCGCCTCGCCGGGGCCGGTCCTTGCCTATTGCGCCAGCGGCAACCGGTCCTCGATCGTCTGGGCGCTGGCCAATGCCGGCAAGCGACCCGTCGATGAACTGGTGGGCCTGCCTGCCCGGTTCGGCTATCAGCTGGACCACCTGCGGCCTCAGCTCGAGGCGCTTGCCAGGCGCTGATCGCGCCAGCAGTCGGCGTCCGCATCAGCCCGCAGCCCGCAGTTCGGGGCCGGCAGCCGGATTCACCGGAGCAGCTGAGCCTGCGGGCCCCCCCGACAGTGCGACGGGTTCCGGGGCTGGCTGCGGCACCGGGGGCGCGGCCTGGGTCTCGTTCAGCTTCAGCGCGCGCATGCCGCGATACTGGCCAAGCCGCGCCCAGGCGATGCGCCGCCCCTCCAGGGTTTCGAGCGAGACGGCATCCAGCGCCGCCGAGGGCAACACCAGCGTTTCCCCGACCGCCAGCGCCATGATCCGGTGCAGAGGCAGCCGCAAACGGCCGACCACGGCGTCCAGCCGGCACTCTGCCTGAAGCACCTGTGCCGCAAGCGCCTGGGTGAACAGGGGCGCCGCAGCCTCCGTGTCGTCTGCCAGCTGGACGGGCCGATGACCCCGGCCAGCGTCGGGCAAGATCAGTATCACCTGCCCCTGCCGACCCACAGTGCCCATCGCGACCTCGGCCGTCAGGACGCGGTAGGCGTCCTCTTCCAGCATCAGGGCCAGCGGGCGGGCATCCTCGAGCCAGGAGGCATAGCGGAACCCCCCGGCCCAAGACAGGTCGGCTTCCTCGGCCAGGGTCTCCTCCAGCCCGGCGAGCGCGCGGTCGATCACGCCGGCGACCATCGCAGCATCGATCCGGCTGGGACGTCGCGGGGCCGGCGGCTGCGGCGACAGGCGGCCAAGCGTCTGCATCTCGATCAGGGATGCGGTCACCACCGGCGAGAGCATGATGACCCCAAGCCCGCCTTGCGGCCCGTCAAGCAGCGCCAGAAGCGCGCGATCGGGCACGATTTCCAGGATTTCGGCCAGGCTCAGGCGCGAGATCGTCAACGCGCGGATGTCGAGATCCAGCCCCGTGGCGTCCCGCGTCGCGCGGGCGAGTGCGAGACGCCAGCCCCGGTCGGCCCCGGGGGCGCCTTCCGCCTGGGCGGGGCGGGCGCGGTCGATCTTGCGGCGGATCACGTCGGTCATGGCGGACACATCCTTGTGCCGCCAGCCTAGGACAGCCTTCCTTGCAGAAAGGTTAAGCCGCCTGCATTTCCAGCCGCAGCGGCACCGTGACCCGGAAGGCAGCTCCACCCTGCCCGGGCAGATAGGCGACCGAACCGCCAAGGTTGGTCATGATCTCGCGGCAGATCGCCAGGCCAAGACCGGCGCCCCCGGCGCGGTTGGCATCGGTCAGCCGGGCGAATTTCTCGAAGATCAGCCGCTGGGCGTCCTTCGGGATGCCCTTGCCGTTGTCGATGAAATCCACCGTGACCCGGCCGCCGCGTTGCCGGACGACGATACGCAGTTCCGGCCGATCCGCATCGCAGTATTTCCGGGCGTTCGAGATCAGGTTGATGAAGACCTGCGTCAGCCGGTCGGCATCGGTCTTGAGGTAGATCGCCTCGGACGGCAGGTCGCGGATCACCAGGAACTCGCGTTCGGGCCGGGTCGCGCGTGCGGCGGTCAAGGCCGTGTCGATCATGCCCTGAAGGCTGGCCAGCCCCACCGTCAGTTGCACCGAGCCGTTTTCCAGCACCGACAGGTCCAGAAGATCGTCCAAGAGCCGCGTCAGCCGCTTGGCCTCGTCATGGATGATCCGGCCATAGCGCACCACCGTCTCCGTCGGCAGGTCACCCTCGGTCAGGATCTCGGAGAAGGCGCGGATCGAGGTCATCGGCGTGCGCAGCTCATGGCTGATCTGGCTCAGGAAAGCATCCTTCTGCAACGAAAGCTGGGTCAGTTTCTCGTTCGCCTCGCGCAGAGCGCCAGCAGTGCGGGTCAGTTCGGCCTCTCGCGCCTCGAGCCGGGCGGAATATTCCAGAAGCTGCGCGGATTCCGAGGCCACCGCCATCAGGTCCTCAACCGTCACCGTGGCGCGGCCGACCAGCTGGCTGATCATCGCATGCGCCGTCGCCGCACCGACCGAGCCGGACAGCCGCGATTCCAGGCTGTCGAGGAAAGCGGGCGTCGGGTCAGGCAGGAAGCCCTCCTTGCCCTGTGCCCGCGCCGCCTCCTGGAAGAGAGTCAGCGCCGCGT
>JBKBVC010000022.1:344-10077 GCA_046289805.1 Tabrizicola sp. | reverse complement strand
GCACCCAGACCACGCCCGTCGCCCCGGACGAGGTCTCCTTCAGCCCGATCACCTCGCTTTCGGACCGCAGTGTGTCGCCCGGCCAGACCGGCCTCAGCCAGCGCCCCTCGGCATAGCCGAGGTTCGCCACCGCATTCAGGCTGATGTCGGGCACCGTCTTGCCGAACACCGTGTGGAAGGCGATCAGATCGTCCAGCGGCGAGGCCCTCAGCCCCACCGACCGCGCGAACTCGTCCGACGAATACAAGGCCCCCCGCGCCGGATAGAGCGCATGATAAAGCGCCCGCTCGCCCGCCCCCACCGTGCGCGGCACCGCGTGACGGATGACCTCGCCAAGGCGGTAGTCCTCGAAGAACCGTCCCGGATTGGTCTTCATAGCTCGCCCAGCTTCAGGTCCGGGTGGTAATCGCCCGCAACCTCCTTCACCACTGCCTGCCCGCAGCGCATCACCCCGTTGGCCGCGTCGAAGGCATAAGTCGGACTGCCATGCAGCTCCCAGCCCTTGTTCAGGGCCGCCGTCACCTTGTGACAGAAGGCCGAAGTATCATCCGCGCTGAGGAACCGATAGAGCTTCATCTTCTCCAAACCTCGGACAATTCGACTGAAATTGTCCTTCATCTGTCCAGAAATATCCCACGGGGTAGCCCTTTGGTTTCGCCATTGGTTCGAGAAACCAATGGGCTGGGGGGTGTGAAACCCCCGGTCCTGGCTCAGCCCCAGGGCGGCACGCCCAGCCAGTTGTGGACCAGCATCACCACGCCCATCACCACGACGGCTCCGATCACGGCGCCCGCTTCCTTGCCCATCGAGGCAGGCGCCGGCGGCGCGGGTCGCGGCTCGGCGCGGTTGATCAGGATGACCTCCACCACCGCCCAGGCCAGAAGCCCGCCGAACAGCACGACCGAGGCCAGATCGCCGTTCACCAGAAGATGCGCCAGCGCCCAGGTCTTGACCGCCGTCAGCTGCGGATGCCGGATCACGCCGGTGATCCGCGTCTTCATACCGCTCGCCGCGTACAAATAGAAGGCGAACAGCATCAAGAGGTTGTTCACATGCACCAGAAACCGCGGCGGATACCAGAGGTCGATCTGCTCGACCCCGCGATAGCCCAGGATCATCAGCACCACGCCTGCCAGCACGCCGACCGCGACGATCCCCTTGCCGGGGTCGCCGAACCGTGCCCGCGATGCCGGCGCCAGCCGTTTCCACAGATGCGCCGCCCACCACAGCGCCAGTCCCGGAATGATCAGTGTCATGCGGTGCCTCCAGCCGGCTCATCGCACACACTGCCCTCAAACCGCGAGCGCCGCAATCGCCTCGGCCTTGCCGATCAGCGCCTCGGCCGTCGCCACATGCAGGTTCTCGACGATCCTGCCATCCACGACCGCCACACCCTCGCCGCGCGCGCGCGCCTCGGCATAGGCCGCGATCATCCGCCGGGCCAGCGCGACCTCCTCCTCGCTTGGCGCAAAGACCTCGTTGGCGATGTCCAGCTGCGCCGGATGGATCAGCGTCTTGCCGTCGAACCCCATGTCGCGGCCCTGCTCGCACTCGGCGCGCAGCCCGGCCTCGTCCCTGAAGGCGTTGAACACCCCGTCCACGATGATGCGCCCCTCGGCCCGGGCCGCCAGGACGCAGGCGCCCAGCCCCGCCAGCAGCGGCAGCCGGTCGGCCCGGTACCGCGCGCCCAGCTCCTTGGCCAGGTCGTTGGTGCCCATCACCATCCCCTCCAGCCGGGGATGCGCTGCGATGGCGGCTGCGTTCAGGCAGCCCTTCGGCGTCTCCAGCATGGCCCAGAGCGGCGCGCGCACCCTGTCGGCCACCGGGTCCAGATCCGCGGGGGCGTTCACCTTGGGCAGCAGAACCGCATCCACCCCCGGATGGTCGGAGAAGGCCGCAAGATCGTCCGTGCCCCACGGCGTCCCGAGACCGTTCACCCGAACGATCCGCGCCCGCTGGCCATAGTCCGCCTCCCGCAGGACATGGGCCAGCAGCTCCCGCGCCCTCGGCTTTTCCTCGGGCGATACGGCATCCTCCAGATCGAAGATGATCGCATCGGCCGCCAGTTCCCGGGCCTTTTCCAGCGCCCGCTCGCGCGAGGCCGGGATATACAGCACAGACCGATAGGGACGGATCACGACTCACCTCCGCGCAACATTCTTGCGCTTGTAAGCACGGATCGGACACAAACGGCAAGATGAATTCTGCCGCAGCGCAGAAATCCCTTGGCGACCGCAGCGCGGGGACGCAGCGTTAACCGCCTGTCAGCCCGGAACCGGCAGCCTCTCCCGCATTCCGAACGCCAGAAAGGCCCGCCCATGACACAAGAGATGTTCGCCCTTTCCTTCGGCCTCGCCGCGATGCTCGCCGCCACCGACATTGCCCAGGGCGCCCCGCAATGCGACAGCCGCGAGGCCGTGACCTCGCTGCTCGCCGACCGCTACGGCGAGACGCGCCGCTCGGTCGGCATCGCCGGCCAGGCCGCCGTGATGGAACTCTATGCCTCGGACGAAACCGGCACATGGTCGATCACCATGACCTTGCCGGATGGCAGGATGTGCCTGATGGCCTCGGGTTCGGACTACGAGGCTGTGACCGAGCGCCTGCCCGCCGCCGGCGACCCCGCCTGAGGCCGGCACCGCTTGCAGGCCCGGAACCCCGCCGAGAGGCAATCCTCGACCGAAGGGCTGAACCCCACGTTTCGCCGCAAGGGGGTCCGGGCCGGGCAGTTCATCCGGCAGAAGATTCCGGTGGTTGCCACGCAGACGAAGGCCAGCCCCTCGAACCGTCCGTCCCGCGCGGCAAGGCTGGCGTAAAGCGTATCGGCATCGGGCAGCATCGGTTCTCTCCGTCCAGGGCAGGTCCCAGGTCGCCTCCCTCCCCTCCTCGCGGGGGAGGAAGAGTGGGACGGCGCAGCGGCCAGCACAGGATCACTCTGCCATGCCTCGGCACCGCGATCACCCCCCGGTTGGCGGAAACCGCAGCTTCCGGGTCAGATCAGCCCGCGGGCGCCGTCCCAGATCAGTTTCAGCGAAATCAGCAGCAGCGCCCAGGTCACCAGCCGGAAGAACAGCCGTTCCGGCATCAGCTGCACGAGGCGCGCTCCTGCAAACACCGCCACCACGGCGGGCAGCGCCAGGACCGCCGCCGCCTTCAGGTTCGCCGGATTCAACTGTCCCAGCGCGTAGTAGGGGATCAGCTTCACCGCATTGATGATTGCGAAGGCGATCGTCGTCGTCCCCGCAAAGACCGCCTTCGGCAGCCCCAGCGGCAGCGTGTAGACCTGAAAGGGCGGCGCCCCGGCATGGCTTACAAAGCTCGTGAACCCCGTCACCGCGCCCCAGAACAGGCCCGGCGCCACCTCGGCCCGCTTCGGGCTGTCCACGACCGGCTTGCGCACCAGGATGTTCAGCGCAAAGGCAAGGCCGATGACCCCCACGACCAGCGTCACCGCCGCCTCGCTGACCAGGCTTGCCGTCGCCCAGCCGAGTCCGATTCCGATCACCGCCCCCGGCACCAGGATGGCCAGAACCCTTCGGTCGAAGGCATGGCGATAGGCATACAGGCCGAAGACGTCCGACACGACATAGACCGGCAGCAGAAGCCCCGCCGCCACCACCGGGTTGATCGCCAGCGCAAGCACCGGCACCCCCAGCATCCCCACCACCGGAACGCCGCCCTTGCCCATCCCCACCAGGGCCGCCGCGACCACTGCCGCCGCCCAGAAACCCGGACCTTCCATCGCGCCCTCCGCCAGCGTTACCGCTAACCACTTCCGGGCCGGGCCGAAAGGCGTAAAATTTCGCATACAATGGTATACCAACACGGCCCGAACACTGGACAGACGCGCCGTTAGCCGCTACCCACAGCCCCGATTCACCCCAACGGAGGCTCCCATGGCCAGACCCAAGATCGCCCTCATCGGCGCCGGTCAGATCGGCGGCACGCTTGCTCACCTGATCGCGCTCAAGGAACTGGGCGACGTCGTCCTGTTCGACATCGCCGAGGGCACGCCGCAAGGCAAGGCGCTGGACATCGCCGAGTCCGGCCCGGTCGAGGGCTTCGACGCCTCCCTCCGCGGCACCAATTCCTACGAGGACATCAGGGGCGCCGATGTCTGCATTGTCACCGCCGGCGTCCCCCGCAAGCCGGGGATGAGCCGCGACGACCTTCTGGGCATCAACCTCAAGGTGATGAAGGCGGTCGGCGAAGGCATCAAGGCCAACTGCCCGAACGCCTTCGTCATCTGCATCACCAACCCGCTCGATGCGATGGTCTGGGCGCTGCGCGAATTCTCGGGCCTGCCGCACAACAAGGTCATCGGCATGGCCGGCGTGCTCGACTCCGCCCGCTTCCGCCACTTCCTTGCCGTCGAATTCAACGTCTCGATGAAGGATGTCACCGCCTTCGTCCTCGGCGGCCATGGCGACACGATGGTGCCCTCCGTCCGCTACTCCACCGTCGGGGGCATCCCGCTGCCCGACCTCGTGGCCATGGGCTGGACCACGCAGGAAAGGCTTGACGCCATCGTCCAGCGCACCCGCGACGGCGGCGCCGAGATCGTGGGCCTTCTCAAGACCGGCTCGGCCTTCTACGCCCCCGCCGCCTCGGCCGTGGAAATGGCCGAAGCCTACCTCAAGGACCAGAAGCGCCTCCTGCCCTGCGCCGCCCATGTCAAGGGCGCCTATGGCCTTGACGGCCTTTATGTCGGCGTCCCGGTCATCATCGGCGCGGGCGGGGTCGAACGTGTGGTCGAGGTGAAGCTCGACGCGACCGAAAAGACCATGTTCGACAAGTCCGTCGATGCGGTGAAGGGCCTCGTCACCGCCTGCAAGGGCATCGACCCGTCGCTGGCCTGAGCCTCGCAGCGCTGCGGGCCCTCGGCGGGGCCTGCCGCTTCGGAACGGTGCCGGTCAGCCGGATTCGCCTGCAAGACTGTCCAGCACGGCGCACTCTGCGGTCTCGCCGTTCCGGCACAAGGCGGCCGTGCGTGACAGTTCCGCCTCGATGCGTTGCAGGTCGGTGATACGTTCCCGCATCTTCGCGAGGTGCAAATCGGTCAGCTCCCGCACCGCGGCACAACTGCGTGCCCCGGCATCGCCCAGGCCCAGCAGGCTGCGGATATCCTCCAGCGGAAATCCCAGTTCCCGCGCCCGGATGATGAACCGCAACCGCTTCACGTCCTGCCGTCCATAGACCCGACGGCCCGCTTCGGTTCGGGCCGGACGGGGCATGAGGCCGATCGCCTCGTAATAGCGGATGGTCTCGGAATTGCAGCCCGAAACCCCGGCAAGTTCGGACCGGCGCAGGCCCCTCTCCGTCATGTGATCGCTCCCACCCGGAAGTCTCCTTGCACCTGTAGCAGCTACAGACCCTAGGCAGGAAGCAGCAACGGATCAAGGAGAGGGTCATGTCCGATCGCGCCGAAAGCCGCACTGCACCCGAGGAACCCGGCCACGGGGGCGCTTTCGCAGCCCTCGGTCTGGCCGGGGCGTTTCTGGCCTCGGCCTGCTGCATCCTGCCGCTGGCACTGGTGACAGTGGGTGTCTCTGGCGCCTGGATCGGCCGGTTGACCGTCCTCGAGCCATACCGGCCCTTCACCTCTGCCCTTGCCATCGGCGCCATCGCGCTTGGCTTCCGGCAGGTCCGCAGCGGGTCGCGGGCCGCCTGCGCCGACGGCTCATGGTGCGCCCGGCCGCAGTCGGCCCGTCTGGTCAGGTCCGTGCTCTGGGCAGCCACTGCGCTGGTGCTCCTGTCCCTGACCGTGGACGGGTGGGCGCGGTTTCTGGTCTGACTAAAGGAGATGATCCGATGAAACCCCTGTCGATTCCTGCATTCCTTGCCGCGTTCACGGCCTTCTCGGCCCTGCCGCTGGCCGCAACCGCGCAGTCGGCCACAGAGGCAGCGCCGACCCTCGCGGAAGTCGCCTTCCAGGTGCCAGGGATGACCTGCGCGCTGTGTCCGCTGACGGTGCGCAAGGCGATGGGCGCCGTGCCAGGCGTGCAGTCGGTCGAGGTGGATTTTGCCGCACGCAGGGCACGGGTGGTCTACGATCCGGCCCTGACCGACGCCGCCACGATTGCCACAGCCTCGGCCGACGCCGGCTATCCGGCGTTGGTCGAAGACCAGACGCCCACCGCAAGCCCCTGACCCGCCCGAAAGGACTCCCTTCATGGCCAGTCAACCCGAGCCCGTGATCCTCCGTTCGGTCCTCACCTGCCCGCACTGCGGCCATGCCACGACCGAGACCATGCCGACCGACGCGTGCCAGTGGTTCCACCGTTGCGCGAACTGCGGCACCACTCTCAGACCCCGTCAGGGCGATTGCTGCGTGTTCTGTTCCTACGGGTCCGTGCCCTGCCCGCCCATGCAAGCCCAGGGTTGCTGTTGCTGATAACCTCCAAGGCCAGCGGCGCCCCGCCCGACCCAAGGCCACCGCCCGCATCAGACGATGCCTCCAGGCGCCACAGCCCACCTCGATTCGCTCCCGCCTATCCCGCGCTGCACGCGCCCAGGACACGCCTTCCTCCCCCCTCCGTATGGGATGAAGGGGGTGGGGGCAGCAGATGCCCAGACCCCGAACATCCAGCCTTAACATCACCCTAACAGAAATCTTCAAGCCATTGAAATTAAATGTATTCCAGACTTTGTCTACCGTGGACACTTCCACACCCCCTTGCCCCGCCCTCCGGAATCCTGCATCCCCGAGACCAGACCCAGATCCCCGGAGGCCCCTGATGGACTACTCGAAATCCGGCAACCCCAAGGGCTCCCGCAGCACCCTCCGCGGCCCCGACCACGGCCAGAAGGGCGCCCCCAAATCCGTGAAGCCCCCACGCGAGACCCCCGAACAACTCCTCGCCCGCATGAAGGCCGCCGCCGCCGCAAAGAAGGACCCCAAGGCCTGACCCGCCTCGCCTCCCCCTACCTCGCCCCCGGCTTCTATGACGAGGCGATCGCGAAGGGCCGCCACCGCGACATCGTCGGCGGCCGCTGGGACGAGACGGCCCGCGTGCAGATGCAGGCCCTCCTTGCGGCCGGCATGACCCCCGAGGACCACCTCCTCGACATCGGCTGCGGCGCGCTCCGGCTCGGCCACAAGGCTGTCCCCTTCCTCAAGCCCGGCCACTACTGGGGCACCGACGCCTCGCTTGCCCTCATGCGGCATGGGCGGCTCCACGAACTCGCCGACCCCGAGGCGCTGCCCGAGGATCACCTGATCGAGGACGCCTCCTTCGCCTTCCCCGGCATTCCCGACACGATCACGCTGGCCATCGCCTTCGGCGTCTTCACCCATCTGCCCCATGCCGATCTCGCCACGGCGCTGCGGAACCTCCGCCGCTTCCCGAATCTCCGCGCGACCCTGTTCACGGTCTTCCTCTCGGACGGCTCCGGCCCCACCCGGCAACCCGACGGCGTCGTGACCCATCCCGATCGCCCGCCCTACCACCTCGCCGAGGCCCGCGTCGCCCGGACCATCCGCGAGGCCGGCTTCACCCCCACCCGCCTGCCGATGCTTCTGCCCCGCGGCCAGGTGCTCTGGTCGGCCTGCTGACGGCTTTCCCCACCTTGCGCCCCGCCGCGCCCGCGCCCACACTCTCCGGCAGAATGGAGGCCCCATGCGCACCCTCGCCCTCGCCCTTCTCCTCGCCACCCCCGCCGCCGCCGAGACGATCAGCCAGGAGATCGCCCGCACCGGGCTTCACGCGACCGAAACCCGCCTCGCCGCGCTCTCCTCCCCCACCAGCGAAGAGCTCTTCGCGCTGGCCGGCCTGCATTTCCTCGGCGGCGTCGAACAGGCCCTGCAACTGCGCTGGCAGACCGGGGTCAAGGCCGACTGGTCCGAACTGCCGATCCTCCGCCTGCCGATCCCGGAAAATCCCAACGCCATCCCCTTCCAGGCCGCCGACTTCACCGCGCTGATCCGCAACCTCGACGCCGACATGGAGGCTGCCCGCGCGGCCCTTGCACAACTCGGCGACAAGCCCTTCGCGCTGCCCATCCGCATCGGCGACCTCTGGTTCGACATCAACGCCAACGGCAGCCGAGACCAAGGCGAAAGCCTGGCCGAAGTCACCGGCATGATCCTCGGCGGCGGGCGCGGCATGGGCGTCGCGGTGGAGGACCCGGTCATCACCTTCGACACCGCCGACGCCGCCTGGCTTGCCGCCTATACCCACTTCCTCTCCGGCTTCGCCTCGACCGCGCTCGCCTATGACCCCGAACCCGCGATCCAGCGCGTGATCGACTCGTCGAAGGCGATCTACGCCCTCTGGGGCACCACGCCCCCCAGGAACGCGATGGACATGATGTTCGGCCGCCAGGTGGATCGCGCCGCGATGATCCTGCACGCCCTGTCGAACACGCCCGACCGCGCGCTGGCGCAGGACGCCCACGATCACTTCCTGTCGATGATCCGCGAGAACCGGCGCTTCTGGTCGCTCGTCGCGATTGAGACCGACGACAACGGCGAATGGATCCCGAACGATACCCAGGTTTCCGGCCTTGGCCTGAGGATGCCCCCCGGCACGGGCGACCGCTGGCAGGCGGTGCTGGCCGATGCCGAGAGGCTGCTCAAGGGCGAGGTGCTGATCCCGCACTGGCGCTTCGGGGCCGAGGCCGGGATCAACCTGAAGAAGGCTTTCGACAACCCGCCAGCGATCGACCTTGTGACCTTCATCCAGGGCGAGGGCCTCTTGCCCTATGCCGAGAAGGGCCCGCTGATGTCGATGCAGTCCTGGCGCGATTTCGAGGACTTCATCCAGGGCGACGCGCTTCTGTTCGCGGTCTTCCTGAACTGAGCGCCGTCAGCCGGGCAGGCCGGCGATCACCGTCTCGAGGGTCGCCACCAGCTTGTCGGCGATCTCGTCCAGTTCCGCATCCGTCGCATTGAACGGCGGCGCGAGGATCACCGTGTCCCCGGCCGAGCCGTCCACGTTGCCGCCCGAGGGATAGCAGATCAGGCCCCGCCGCAGCCCCTCGGCGCGGATCCGGCCGTTGACACCCAGCGCGGCATCGAATGGAGCCTTCGTCTCGGGATCCGCCACGATCTCGACCCCGATGAAATAGCCGCGCCCCCGCACATCGCCGACCTCGCGGATATGCGCCATCCGCGCCCGCAACTCTGCCTGCCAGCGCGGGCCCTTGTCGCGGATGCGCGCCAGAAGCCCCTCCTCCGCCACGATCTTCTGCACCGCCACGCCGGCGGCAAGACAGGCCGTGTGCCCGGTATAGGTATGCCCCGTCAGCGGGCCGCCATGCCCCGCCGCCATCACCTCGGCGATCTCGGCCGTGTAGACCGCCGCCCCCAGCGGCAGATAGCCGCCCGACAAGGACTTCGCCACGGTGATGATGTCGGCGGTGATCCCGTCCTCCTCGGAGGCGCGCCAGACCCCGGTCCGGCCCGACCCGCACATCACTTCGTCGCAGATCACCAGCACGCCGTGGCGCCGGCAGACCTCGGCCACGGCCTTCGCATAGCCCTCCGGCGCGGGCAGCGCGCCCCCCGCCGCCCCCACCACCGGCTCGAAGATGAAGGCCGCAACAGTCTCGGGATCGAGGCGCAGGATCTCGGCTTCCAGCTCCGCCGCCAGATGGGCGACCAGCCCCTCACGGCTGACGCCCTCGGGCAGCCTGTAGGCATTGGCGGCGCTCACCCGCCCGACCGCAGGCAGGGCCCCGGCAAAGGCGCGTTGCCGCTCCTCGAAGCCCGACAGCGCGGTCGCCATCAGCG
>JBKBVC010000022.1:0-334 GCA_046289805.1 Tabrizicola sp. | reverse complement strand
GCTTGCGCGCGATGAACTTCACCCGCTTCGGATCGCCCCTGTCGTAATGGTATTGCAGCGCGATCTTGACCGCGCTTTCCACTGCCTCGGATCCCGAGGTGGTATAGACCATGTCGGCCAGCCCCGTCGCCTGGCGGATGATCTCGCTCATCTCCTCCAAGGGGTCGGTCGTGAAGAGATATCGGTATCCATAGGCCACCCGCTCCATCTGCCTGGCGACCGCTTCGTTCACGCGCGGATCCCCGTGGCCAATTGAAAACACCGCCGGCCCGCCCGAGCCGTCGATGTATTGCCGCCCCTCGACATCCCAAAGATAGACCCCGCGCCCGTGGCT
>JBKBVC010000431.1:0-2153 GCA_046289805.1 Tabrizicola sp. | reverse complement strand
GGTGACGAAGGACCGCTACCTGGCCGAGATCGCCCAAGGCGCGCTCTTCGTCGGCAGCCCGGAAACCGTCGCCCGCAAGATCGCCCGCACCGTCCGCAGGCTTGGCATCCAGCGTTTCGACATCAAGTATTCCAACGGCCCGATGCCCCATGCCGACCTGATGGAGTGCATCCGCCTTTACGGCGAAAAGGTCGTGCCCATGGTGCAGGAGATGCTGGCCGGGAAAGCCGCGTGACACTGGCGTAGGGTGCGCTACAGCGCACCACCACCCAGATGTTGTGTTCCGCGCTTGGCTGCCAGCAACATCTGGCGATGACGCTCCCGGAACCGTTCCCGGTCCGCGGACGTATACTCCCCGACGCAGGCGGGGCAGCAGACGCCTTCCTCGTAGTCCGGGTCCGCCTGACCCTCTGCCGTCACCGGCCGCCGGCAGGCACCGCAGACCTTCAGGCCACCCGGCTTCAGACCGTGCCCGACCGATACCCGGTCGTCGAAGACGAAGCACTGCCCCTGCCAGAGGCTTTCCGCCTCCGGCACCTCCTCGAGATATTTGAGGATCCCGCCCTTGAGGTGATAGACCTGGTTAAGCCCCTGACCGAGAAGGTAATTCGTCGATTTCTCGCAGCGGATGCCGCCGGTGCAGAACATGGCGATCCGCTTGCCAGCGAACCTTTCGCGGTTGGCCTGCCACCAGGCGGGAAACTCGCCGAAGGCCTTCGTCGCCGGGTTCACCGCGCCCTCAAAGGTGCCGATCGCCACCTCGTAATCGTTGCGGGTGTCGATCACCACGGTATCAGGATCGCGGATCAGCGCGTTCCAGTCCCGCGGCGCCACATAGTGGCCGACCCGCGCCAGCGGGTCCACGTCCGGCTGGCCCATGGTGACGATCTCGCGCTTCAGCTTCACCTTCATCCGCCCGAAGGGCATGGTCTCGGCGAAGCTTTCCTTCCACTCCAGCCCCGCGCAGCCCGGCAGCGCCCGCACCGCCGCCAGCGCCGCGTCGATCCCCTGCCGCGTCCCCGCGATCGTGCCGTTGATCCCCTCGGGCGCGAGCAGAAGAGAGCCCCTCACCCCATGCGCCCCGCAGACCTCGAGCAGCCCCGGTTTCAAGGCGGCCGGGTCGGGAAAACGGGTGAAGTGATACAGAGCGGCGACGGTCAGCATGGCCCCCCCTTTGCGCCCATCCCCCCGGAATTTCAAGCGCTTCGCTTGACGCACCCCGGACGCGCCCTTACGGAAGGGGTGACACCACGAGGAGGCCGCCATGAGACCCGCAACCGACGCGCTGATCGTGATCGACGTGCAGAACGACTTCTGCCCCGGCGGCGCACTGGCCGTGGCCGGGGGGGACGAGATCATCAGCCGGATCAATGGCTTGATGGACGACTTCGCGACCGTCGTCCTGACGCAGGACTGGCACCCGGCGACCCATGCCTCCTTCGCCGCGAACCATCCGGGCGCGGCCCCCTTCAGCCTGACCCAGATGCCCTACGGCCCGCAGGTCCTGTGGCCCACGCATTGCGTGATCGGCAGCGACGGCGCGGCCTTCCACCGCGACCTGCGCGCCGACGCAGCGCAACTGATTGTCCGCAAAGGCTTTCGGGCCGGGATCGACAGCTATTCCGCCTTCTTCGAGAACGACCACATCACACCGACCGGGCTGGAAGGCTACCTGCGCAGCCGGGGGGTGACATCGGTCACGCTGGTCGGTCTGGCCACCGACTACTGCGTGGCCTATTCGGCGCTGGATGCGGCGCGGCTGGGGTTCAAGGTCACGGTGCTGGAAGGCGCCTGCCGTGCCATCGACCTGAACGGCAGCCTGGCAGAGGCGCGGGGCAAGATGCAGGCGGCCGGCGTCGTCTTGGAGGCCTGACATGGTGGACATCGCGACCCGGGTCTGGAACCACAAGTGGAAGATCGACCCGATCGTGCGGTCGCTGATCGACACCGACTTCTACAAGCTGTTGATGTGCCAGTCGATCTTCCGCAACAAGCCGGATGCGACGGTGGTATTCAGCCTCATCAACCGCTCCTCGAAGGTGCGGCTGGCCGAGCTGATCGACGAAGGGGAGCTGCGCGAGCAGCTTGACCATGTGCGCTCTCTGAGCCTGACGCGCGGCGAAAGCACCTGGCTGCGCGGGAACACCTTCTAC
>JBKBVC010000430.1:0-2154 GCA_046289805.1 Tabrizicola sp. | reverse complement strand
CCTGGGTCTGAAACCGCGACAGGTCGATGCCATGCACCGGATAGCGGTCAGGGGACCGGTCCGGCCAGTCGGTCGCCTTTGCGTCGGTGAAGTTCGACGACATCACGACGACTTCGTCGCCCGACCGCCCGGGCGATGCGCCGCGCGGACCGCCGCAGCCGGCAAGCACCGCCACCGCAACAATCAAGGCCAGACCTGCCCGCATCCGTCTGCTCCGTCCTTCGAAGCAGTTTGCAGAAGAAGCCCGGCCTTGTCATGACCTTCGCGCGACAGTTGCGGGACGCCGCCGATCGTCAGCGCACGAAATCGGCCGAAGTCACGGCTCCGTCGCTGTCTGCGTCCATCATCGGGAACAGGCGGGCCGAGGCAGCCTCGAACTCCTCCAGCGACACCTCGCCATTGCCATCGGCATCGTTGAAGTCGGGCGTCATCGCCTGGTGGACCGCCTTGCCGGGCGCGGCCATGTTCATGCCATGACCCTCGCCGCCATTGCCCATTTCCAGCGCCATGTGCTCGTCTGCCAAGGCCCATTCGTCCGCCGACGGCACCTGGTTGCTGTCCTGGTCGAACATGGCAAAGACATCGGCGCGCTTGGCAGCCACTTCCTCGGGCGTCACGCGGCCATCGGCGTCGGCGTCCCACTGTTCCGGGAAGTGCTGGCCCGGATTGCCCTGCTGGGCAAGGGACGGGCCGGCCGCACAGAGCGCCAGGGCTGCGGCGACCAGGGTCAGCCTTATGATATGAACTCTTTTCAAGGTTTGCAGGTATCTTACGCCCGATGGCAAGGTTTCCGTCGTGCGTTCAGGCCCCGGCCAGTTCGTCCCAGCAGGCCAGCGCATGACCGGCATACATCAGGCCCGGCCCTCCCCCCATCTGCACCGCCATTGCCAGCACGTCGCCCAGTTCCTCACGCGTGGCGCCGGCCTTCATCAGCGCCTCGACGTGGAAGTTGATGCAGGGCTCGCAGCGCAGGATCACGGACATCCCAAGCGCGATGTATTCCTTTTCCTTCACGCTGAGCGGACCGTTGTCCTTCACTGCCTTCGACAGGGTGCCGAAGCCCTTTGCCGTCTCGGGCACAAGCGCATTCAGGGCGCGTAGCTCGCGCCGCATGTCAGAGATCTTTTCGCTGTAGCTTTGCGTCATCGCGGGCCTCCCTTGCCGGTGCCTCGCATGGCACCGCCCGGCATTGCCCGCCTTGACGCAGGTCAACCGAACCGGGCCGGCGACAACGCCGCGACCAGATCGGCACCGATCTCGGGCGCCCGCCCGCCGATCAGGTCCGCCGCCAGCCGGCTGGCCGCCGGGCAGGTCTGGAACCCGTAGCCGCCCTGCCCCGCCAGCCAGAAGAACGAAGGCTCGCGCAGGTCAGGCCCGATCACCAGCACCCGGTCCGGTGCGAAGGTGCGCAAGCCCGCCCAGCTGGCCAGAAGCCGCGTCACCGGTTCCGTGACCATCTCCTCATAGCGCGCCAGCCCCTCGGCCAGCACCATGTCGTCGGCCCAGGCATCGTGCGGCTCCATCAGGTCTTCCTCGGCCGGACTGACGATCAGCGCCCCGGCGTCGGGCTTGGCATACCAGTCCTCGCCCGGGCCGAAGATCATCGGCCAACGGCTGACATCATGCCCGCCCGGCGCCGGAATGCGGGCCATCGAGCGGCGATAGGGGGTAAAGCCCAGCGGCCTGACCCCGGCCATCGCCGCCACCTGATCGACCCAGGCCCCCGCCGCATTGACCACCATCCGCGCAGTGAATTCTCCGGCCGCCGAGGTGACCCGCCACCCCGCGCCGTCCCTTGCAACGGCGCTGACCCTGGCCTTCGTCAGCACCTTGGCGCCGCGCCCCTTCGCCTCGCGCGCGAAACCCTGCACCAGCAGGTCGGTGTCCAGATCCTCGGCATGGGCGGCATAGCCCGCCATCGCCACCGTCTCCGGGTTCAGGATCGGCACGATCGCCCGCGCCTCCTCGACGCTGATCCGGTCGAAATCCATTTCCCTCAGGTCGTGCTCGAAAGCCTCGGCCCGGTCCGCCTTGCCGACCAGAAGCAGGCCCCGCGGGCTCAGCACCCCCGGGAGCTCACGGAAATGCGCCTCGGACGCCATCGACAGCCCCACCACCGCCGGCGCCCCGTAGCGCGGCTCGTAAAGCGCGGCC
>JBKBVC010000021.1:0-10284 GCA_046289805.1 Tabrizicola sp. | reverse complement strand
GATCTGGACCGGCGCCTGTCGATCCACACCGTCCCGCCGCCGCTGATGGCCGATGCGCTGGCCACGGGCGAGGTTGATGCCTTCTGCGTGGGTGAGCCCTGGGCGTCCTATGCGGTGGAGCGCGGGGTCGGAGCGCTGGTGCTGGCAGGGCGGTCGATCTGGGCCTCGCCCCCGGAAAAGGGGCTTGTCCTGACGCGGGACTTTGCGGAAGGCCGCCCCGAGGAGACGGGACGGCTGATGCGGGCGATCTGGCGGGCCTGCCGCTGGCTGGATGTGCCAGAGAACCGGACGACGGCGGCGGAAATCCTCTCGCGGCCGGAATACCTGAACCTGCCGCCGGAACTGAGCGAACGCGGCCTGATGGACCGCCTGCATGTCAGCGCGCAGGGCGAGGTGCGGCAGTACCCCGGGTTCATCCGGTTTCATACGGGGGCGGCGAATTTCCCCTGGCGCAGCCTCGCCGCGCTCTTCGCGCGCCGGATCGCCGGGCTGCATGGGCTGGATGAAGCGGCTGCGATGGACGCTGCGATGGCCTGTTTCCGAACTGATCTTTACCGCCAGCATCTACGGTCGGCGGGGTCGGATCTGCCCGGAGCCTCGGCCCGGATCGAAGGGGCGATGGCGCATCCGACGGCGGTTGCCTCGGAAAAGGGGCAGATGATTCTGGGGTCGGATGCCTTCTTCGACGGCGAGACGTTCGAGCCGCCGTTTGTCGGGCGCTGAAGTTTTGGGCGGCGGCGGTCCGAACTGCGGAATCCTGATGCTGCAACCGCGATACTGCAACGCAGCACTTGACGGGGCGCCCTGCGGGCAGGCACTCTGAATCCAAGCGAAGGGCAACGAGGCCCTTCCGCGCCGAATACCGCAAGGATGCGGTCCCCCGACATGGCAACGACGCCACCGATCCCGACACCTGTCGGCGATTGCGGTGGCTTCTTGCCGTTCAACCCAGCCGTAAGCGCCCTTGCCGGGCGCCTGCCAGAGGACCTGACCGATGACCCTGACCCTTCCCTCACGCCGCAGCTTCCTGAAATCCGCCGCGAATCTTGCCGCGACTGTCGCTGCCGCCAGGCTGGCCCTGCCGGGCGGGGCCTGGGCGGCCACGGCTACGCCCGAGGTGACCGGCTGCAAGCTGGGCTACATCGCCCTGACCGACTCTGCGCCCCTGATCATCGCGTCGGAGAAGGGCCTGTTCGCCAAGCACGGCATGCCGGATGTGCTGGTGGAAAAGCAGGCCAGCTGGGGGGCCACGCGCGACAACATGGCGCTGGGGTCCGCGAATGGCGGGATTGACGGCGGGCATATCCTGCGGCCGAAGGTGCATCTCTATTCGACGGGCAAGGTGATGCAGAACAACCAGCCCTTGCCGATGTACACCCTTCTTGGCCTGAACGAGAATTGCCAGGGTCTGTCGGTGACTCAGGCCTATGCCGATACCGGGGTGGGGCTGGACAGCTCTCCGCTGAAAGAGGTGTTTGCGGCCAAGAAGGCCTCGGGCGCGGAAGTGCCGGTGGCCATGACCTTCCCGGGCGGCACGCATGATCTGTGGATGCGCTACTGGCTGGCGGCGGGCGGGATCGACCCGACCAGGGATGTCGATCTGATCGTCGTGCCGCCGCCGCAGATGGTGGCCAACATGAAGGTCGGCAACATGGAGGCCTTCTGCGTCGGCGAGCCGTGGAACGAACAGCTGGTCAACCAGGGCATCGGCTTCACCGCGGCGACGACGGGCGAACTGTGGCCGAACCACCCGGAAAAGGTGCTGGGGATGCGGGCGGACTGGGTGGATGCCAACCCGAATGCCACCATCGCATTGATGATGGCGGTGATGGAGGCGCAAATCTGGTGCGAGGATGCGGCCAACAAGGACGAGATGGCCGAGATCATCGGCCGCCGCCAATGGTTCAACGTGCCGGTCGGCGACATCATCGGGCGGATCAAGGGCGACATCAACTACGGCAACGGCCGCACCGTCTCGGACCCGATGCTGGCAATGACCTTCTGGCGGAACGGGGCGACGTCCTTCCCGTGGAAGTCGCTGGACGCCTGGTTCATCACCGAAAACCGGCGCTGGGGCTATCTGCCGGGCGATCTGGACACCAAGGCGCTCGTCGATGCCACCAACCGCAGCGACCTGTGGCTCGAGGCGGCCAAGGGGCTCGGGATCGACACCTCGGGCTTCGGCGACAGCCGGGGGATCGAGACCTTCTTCGACGGCAAGACCTTCGACCCGGCCAATCCGGACGCCTACCTCGACAGTCTGTCGATCAAGGCGATGGCGTAAGGGGGGCTGGCCTATGGCTGTGACTGCGCTGAAACCCCGCGAGGTTCCCGCTACGCCACCGTCGGGTAAGGTGTTGCCGCTGCCCGTGGCGGCCCGGCCCCGGAAGCGTCTGGCCGGGTTGGGCCGGATCCTCGCCGAACGGGTGGTGCCGCCCGCCGTGGTGGTGCTGCTGCTGCTTCTGATCTGGCAGGTTGCCTTTTCAGGTGGAGGTTCGGGTCTCCCTGCCCCCACCGATGTATGGGAGCAGAGCCGCGAGCTTATCCTCGACCCGTTCTTCGTCTACGGCTCCCAGGACATAGGTCTGGGCTGGCGGGTGCTGACCTCGCTGGAGCGGGTGGCCTACGGCTTCGGGCTGGCGGCGGTGGTCGGCGTGCTGGTCGGCGCGGTGCTGGGGCAGTCGGCGCTGATGATGCGGGGCTTCGACCCGATCTTCCAGATCCTGCGCACGGTGCCGCCGCTGGCCTGGCTGCCGATCAGCCTGGCGGCCTTCATGGACAGCCGGCCAAGCGCGATCTTCGTGATCTTCATCACCGCGATCTGGCCGATCATCATCAACACCGCCGCCGGGGTCCGCGCCATTCCGCAGGACTATCGCAACGTCGCCGCCGTGTTGCGGCTGAACCAGGTGGAGTTCTTCTGGAAGATCATGGTGCCATCCGCCGCGCCCTACATCTTTTCCGGCCTGCGGATCGGGGTGGGCCTTTCGTGGCTGGCCATCGTCGCGGCCGAGATGCTGACCGGAGGTGTGGGCATCGGCTTCTTCATCTGGGACGCGTGGAACTCTTCGCGCCTGACCGACATCATCGTGGCGCTGGTCTACATCGGGGTGACAGGGTTCATCCTTGACCGCCTGGTCGGTTGGATCGGGCGCGTCGTCTCGCGCGGAACGGCGGAGTGAGGGCCATGGATCAGAGCTATCTCAAGATCGACCGGGTCTGCAAAAGCTTCTCCAAGGGCGCGAAGACGACCGAGGTGCTGGCCGATGTCCGGCTGACCATCGACAAGGGCGAGTTCGTGTCGATCATCGGCCATTCCGGATGCGGCAAGTCCACGCTTCTGAACCTGATCGCCGGGCTGACCGAGGTGACCACCGGCGCGATCAAGCTGGAAGGGCGTGAGGTCAACGCCCCCGGCCCCGACCGCGCGGTTGTGTTCCAGAACCACAGCCTGCTGCCCTGGCTGTCGGTCTACGACAACGTCAAGCTGGCGGTGACCAAGGTCTTCGGCGCGACGAAGACCAGGGCGGAACGGCATGACTGGATCATGCACAACCTCGACCTCGTGCAGATGACCCATGCTGCCGACAAGCGGCCCGGCGAGATCTCGGGCGGAATGCGGCAGCGGGTGGGCATCGCCCGGGCGCTGGCGATGGAGCCGAAGATCCTTCTTCTCGACGAACCCTTCGGCGCGCTGGACGCCCTGACCCGTGCCCACCTGCAGGATGCGGTGATGGATATCCATGCGCGGCTGAAGAACACGATGATCATGATTACCCATGACGTCGACGAGGCCGTGCTTCTGGCCGACCGCATCGTGATGATGACCAACGGCCCCGCCGCCTCGATCGGAGAGGTGCTGCCCATAGCCATTCCCCGCCCGCGCGACCGGATCGCGCTGGCCAGCCACCCCGACTACGTCCGCGCCCGCGAGGCGGTGCTGCGGTTCCTGTACGAACGTCACCGTTTCGTCGAAGCGGCGGAGTAAGCGATATGACACAGAGACTTGTGGTGATCGGCGCGGGCATGGCCTCGGGCCGGATGCTCGAACATCTGTTCGAGGGCGGGTTCGACGGGCATGTCACCCTGTTCAACGCCGAACCGCGCGGCAACTACAACCGGTTGATGCTGTCGCCAGTGCTGTCGGGCGAGAAGACCTACGACGAGATTATCACCCATGACGATGCCTGGTATGCCGCGCATGGCGTGGACTGCCGCTTCGGCGAGGCGGTGACGCGGATCGACCGCGACCGGAAGGTCGTCGTCTCGAAGGGGGGCGACACACCCTATGACGCGCTGGTGATCGCCACCGGCTCGGCGCCCTTCATCATTCCGGTGCCGGGGAAGGACCTGAAAGGCGTCTGCACCTACCGCGATCTGGAGGACACCAACGCGATGATCGCGGCCAGCCGCCCGGGTGCGAAGGCCGTGGTGATCGGCGGCGGTCTTCTGGGGCTGGAGGCCGCGGCAGGGATGGCCGCGCGCGGGGCCGAGGTCACGGTAATTCACCTGATGGGCCATCTGATGGAGCGTCAGCTTGACCCGGCGGCGGGGTATCTCTTGCAGAAGGACCTCGAACGCCGGGGCATCCGCATCCACTGCAAGGGCGCGACCAAGGCGATCCTTGGCAAGGATCACGTCGAGGCGGTTCTGCTGGAGGACGGGACGGTCTATCCCGCCGACCTCGTCTGCATGGCGGTGGGCATCCGTCCCGAAGTGCGCCTTGCCAATGACGCGCATCTGGATGTGGGCCGCGGGATCACCGTGGACGACCAGATGCGCACTTCCGACCCTTCGATCTTCGCGCTTGGGGAATGCGTGGAGCATGACCGGCAGCTCTTCGGTCTGGTGGCCCCGCTTTACGACCAGGCCAAGGTGCTGGCCGCGACCCTTCTGGGGCAGGCGGCCGCGTTCAAGCCGGTGCAGACCGCGACCAAGTTGAAGGTGACTGGCGTTGACCTGTTCAGCGCGGGCGATTTCGCCGAAGGACCGGGGCGCGAGGACATTGTTTTCCGCGATCCGGGCCGCGGGGTCTACAAGCGGCTGATCCTGGAAGGCGATCGCCTGATCGGTGCGGTGATGTATGGCGACACTGCCGACGGGTCTTGGTTCTTCGACCTCATCAAGCAGGGAAAGGACGTGTCCGACCTGCGCGATACGCTGATCTTCGGGCCTGCCTATGCCGGGGGCACCTCTGCAAACCCTCTGGCAGCCGTTGCAGCCTTGCCGCCTGAGGCGGAAATCTGCGGCTGCAACGGCGTCTGCAAGGGCAGGATCGTGCAGGCCATCGAGGGAGGCGCCGTGACGCTGGACATGGTGCGGGCCCAGACCAAGGCCAGCGCCTCCTGCGGGACCTGCACGGGCCTTGTGGAACAGGTCATGGCGCTGACGCTGGGCGACAGTTTCCAGGCCAATGCCAACCCGCCGATGTGCAAATGCACCGATCACACGCATGAGGACGTGCGGCGGCTGATCAAGTCGCAGGGGCTGAAGTCGATCCCGGCGGTGATGCAGGAGCTGGGCTGGAAGACGGTGGGCGGCTGCGCCTCCTGCCGCCCCGCGCTGAACTACTACCTTCTGTCCGACTGGCCGCTGGAATATCGCGACGACCGGCAGTCCCGCTTTGTCAACGAACGCAATCACGCCAACATCCAGAAGGACGGCACCTATTCCGTCGTGCCGCGCATGTGGGGCGGGGTGACGACTCCGGCCGAGTTGCGGGCCATCGCCGATGCGGCGGAACGCTACAACGTGCGGATGGTCAAGGTCACCGGGGGTCAGCGGATCGACCTGCTGGGGGTCCGCAAAGAGGACCTTCCCGCGATCTGGGCCGATCTGAACGCCGCGGGAATGGTGTCGGGCCACGCCTATGCCAAGGGGTTGCGGACGGTGAAGACCTGCGTGGGGTCCGAGTTCTGCCGCTTCGGCACTCAGGATTCCACGGGGCTGGGGATCAAGCTGGAAAAGCTGCTCTGGGGGTCCTGGACCCCGGCCAAGGTCAAGCTGGCGGTCTCGGGCTGTCCGCGCAATTGCGCCGAGGCGACTTGCAAGGACATCGGGGTGGTCTGCGTCGACTCGGGCTACGAGATCGGCGTCGCGGGCGCGGCGGGCATGGACGTGAAGGAGACCGAGTTCCTGCACAAGGCCACAACCGAGGACGAGGTGCTGGAGGTGGTGGCCGCCTTCACCCAGCTTTACCGCGAAAATGCGCGCTACCTGCACCGGATCTACAAATGGGTGGCGAAGGTGGGGCTGGACTGGTGCCGGGAGCAGATCGCCGATCCGGCGACGCGGCGGGCCCTGTTTGACCGCTTCATGCTGTCGCAGTCGATCTACCAGACCGACCCATGGGCGGAACATGCCGCCCGTCCCGCCGACTGGGCCCCCGTGGCCGACCTGAGCTTGAGGGCTGCCGAATGACGATGATCGACATTGCCGCGCTTGAGGACATCCCGCGTCAGGGGGCCAGGGTGGTGCGGACCCCGGCTGGCTGCGTCGCGGTGTTCCGGACTGCCACGGACGAGGTCTTTGCCATCGACGACCGCTGCCCGCACAAGGGCGGTCCCCTGTCCGAGGGGATCGTTCACGGCAGCCAGGTCACCTGTCCGCTGCACGGGATGGTGTTCGACCTGGCAACGGGGCTGGCGCAAGGGGCCGACGAAGGCCGTGTCGCCACCCATGTCGCGCGGGTCGAGGGCGGGCGCGTCCTGCTGGCGGCGGAATTCCTGCTGCGGCGGTCGGCGGCATGACAGCGGCGGTCCGCACCACCTGCCCTTACTGCGGCGTGGGCTGCGGGGTGCTGGCATTGCGCGACGCGCAGGGCCGCGTGCAGATCGCAGGCGACCCCGACCATCCGGCGAACCGGGGGCGGCTCTGCGTGAAGGGCGCGGCGCTGGCAGAAACGGCGGGGGCTGAGGGGCGGCTGCTGGCCCCGCGGATCGGCGGGGCGGATTCGGATTGGGATCAGGCGCTGGACCTGATCGCGGCGCGGTTTTCCGATGCGATTGCCAGGCACGGGCCGGACTCGGTGGCGCTCTATGTCTCGGGGCAGTTGCTGACCGAGGACTATTACGTCGCCAACAAGCTGATGAAGGGCTTCATCGGCAGCGCGAATATCGACACCAACTCGCGGCTCTGCATGGCCTCCAGCGTCGCGGGGCACAGGCGGGCCTTCGGAACGGACACGGTGCCCGGCCAGTATGAGGACCTGGAACTGGCCGATCTGGTGGTGCTGGTCGGGTCCAACCTCGCCTGGTGCCACCCGGTCCTGCATCAGCGGCTGATGGCGGCAAGGGCGGCGCGGGGGACGAAGATCGTCGTGATCGACCCGCGCCGCACCGCGACCTGTGAAGGGGCCGACCTGCATCTGGCCTTGGCCCCGGGGGCGGATGCGCATCTGTTCAACCTCCTCCTGTGCCACCTCTTCGACACCGGCCGCTTCAGCGCCGATTTCCTGCCGCGCCTGACCGGGGCCGATGCCGCCGTCGCCGCCGCCCGGGCCAGCCGGGTCGAGGACACCGGGCTTTCCCCCGCCGATCTGGACCGTTTCATCGACCTTTGGTCTGGCACGGAAAAGGTGGTGACGGTCTATTCGCAGGGCATCAACCAGTCCGACACCGGCACGGACAAGGTGAACGCGATCCTCAACTGCCATCTGGCCACCGGGCGGATCGGAAGGCCCGGCATGGGGCCGTTCTCCGTCACCGGCCAGCCCAACGCCATGGGCGGACGTGAGGTTGGGGGGCTGGCCAACACGCTGGCCTGCCATCTTGAGCTAGAAAATCCCGCCCACCGCGCTGCCGTGCAGCGCTTCTGGGACTCGCCGCGGATCGCCGACAGGCCGGGGTTGAAGGCGGTGGACATGTTCCGCGCTGTCGAGGCGGGCCGGATCAAGGCGCTGTGGATCCTGCATACCAATCCTGCCGCCACCATGCCCGAGGCCGACCGGGTGGCCCGCGCCATCGCCGCCTGCGACTTCGTCGCCGTCACCGACATCCGGGCGACAACCGACACGGCCCGCCTTGCCCATGTCCTTCTGCCTGCCACCGGCTGGGGCGAAAAGGACGGCACGGTCACCAACTCCGAACGGATGATCAGCCGCCAGCGCGCCTTCCTGCCCGCGCCCGGTCAGGCGCGTCCCGACTGGTGGCAATTGGCGCAAGTGGCGCGGCGGATGGGGTTTGCAGGCTTCGACTGGGCGGGGCCGGGCGAGATCTTCGACGAATACACCCGGCTGTCCGCCGTGGCGGCGGCAGAGGGCAGCGACTTTGACATCTCGGGGTTAACCGGGGCCGACTACGAAAACCTGTCTCCCGTCACCTGGCCGCAAGGCGAGGTGCCGCGGGCCCGGTTCTTCGGCGACGGGCGGTTTCACACCCCCGACGGGCACGGCCGGATGGTCCCCGTCACTGCCCGGCTGCCGCAGGCGATGTCGGCCGAATATCCGTTCCGCCTCAACACCGGCCGGATCCGCGACCAGTGGCACACGATGACCCGGACCGGCCTTGCCCCGCGCCTGTCGCAACACCTGGGCGAACCGTTTCTGGAAATCCACCCGGCGGACGCCACCCGCCTCGGACTCGCCCCCGCCACTCTGGCCGAGGTGGAAAGCCCGCATGGCCGCGCCATCCTGCGGGTCCTGGTCAGCGACCGCACCGCCCCCGGCCACCCCTTCGCCCCGATGCACTGGACGGGCGAGACCGCCCCCACGGGCCGTATCGACGCGCTGGTCGCGGCGGTCACCGACCGGATCTCCGGCCAGCCGGCCAGCAAGTCGACCCCGGTCGCCATCCGGCCCTTCGCCGCCGCCTGGTATGGTTTTGCCGTGTCGCGCCACGACCTGCGGCCCGCGTGCGACTATTGGGCCAAGGCAACGGTCGCGGGCGGGGTCCGGCTGGAACTGGCCGGGGCATGCCCCCCCGACGATTGGGCGGCCTGGGCCAAGCAGCTGTTCGGCACTACGCCGACAACCGCCCTTTCGGACCTTGCGCGCGGCACATATCGCTTTGCTTTCGCCCGCGGGGGCCAGTTGCAAGGTGCCGTCTTTGTTTCGCGAGACCCTGTCCTGCTGGCGCGGGGGCACCTTGCATCCCTGCTGGGCAGGACAGAGGGCGGGGCCCTTGCCGGGCGGCCTGCGGCTGATCAGCCCGATCCCGGACCCACGGTATGTGCCTGCCTGAATGTCGGGCTGAACACGATCCTGCGCGCCGTTGCCGACGGCAGAGCGCCCAGTGTGGAGACCCTGGGCGAGCTTCTCGGCGCGGGCACGAACTGCGGAAGCTGCCGCCCCGAACTTGCCGCCCTGATCCACCGCAATAGCCACCGAGAGGCGGCAGAATGAGCTTTCTGGACCATCCGTCACAGATTGCGCCGGTCGCCCGAGAGGCCAAGGGCCGGACACCCTGGTCGGCGCCGGCCCCGGCGCAGTTGATCTGCTGACCATGCGGGCGATCCGCTGACCTGGGCAGGCGGATGTGGTCTCCCATGACCATCTGGTGGACCCGGAGGCGCTGGCCTTCGCGCTTGCCGATGCGGAACGGGTGTTCGTGGGCAAGGCGGTCGGCGCCCAAAGCTGGCCTCGGGCGCGGATCGACGCGACCACTCGAATGCGCCGCCGAACCTGTGCACACGTCGAAGGCAACGAAAACCTGCACGGGCACGAATACGACCGGATCACCAAGCAGGTGAAGGATGGGGAGTTGATCGTCACGGGCGAAAGGACAGTGGACGAGCGGGCAGAGGGGCTTGGCGGCGAGCTTACCTATTGCACCTTGGGCGAACCCATCGACCTCAACCGCATCCTGACAGGCGAAGCCCTGCCAACCTTTGCCGACCTCGGGACGGTTCTGTTCAACACGGCGACCAGCCAGACCATCGACCTCGCGCAGATGGATGAGGCGACCGGCTGTCTTGGCTCGGCTGCGGGAACGAAGCTGCGGTTGATCTACCGCCCGGACCTCGACTGGCTGAAAACGCCGCAGGACGCGTTGACCTTGGACTTCGCCCGGACGATCACCGAAGCGGACAAGGATGCCCGGCACATCGTGTTCGCCCCGGCAAACCACACCAGCCCCAAGCTTCTGCAGCACCACAGGCTGACGAAAGTGGAGTTGAGCGTCTCGTGAAGCCACTGAGTGTTGATCGCGAACATTTCGACATCCGATGCGGGGCGCTTCCCGACATCTTCGCCGAAAGGACCGACAGCCTGGATCATGCTGAACCGTGCCGGGTTTGCCGGAGGCTCCAACTCCTTGGCTAGCTCGCTCAGCTTCTCGCTGCTGGGTG
>JBKBVC010000020.1:0-10301 GCA_046289805.1 Tabrizicola sp. | reverse complement strand
GCAGCCCGAAGGCCCGATGAAGGCCGTGACCGCGCGGTCGAGGATGTCCACGTCCACATCCTTCAGCGCGTGGTTCTGGCCGTAATGGACCTGCACCCCGCGCGCCGACATCTTCGCCGTCGCGGTGTCGGTTTCAAGCCCGGTTCGGGTCATGTCGTTCATGGCATCCATTTCCTTACCAGCGACGTTCGAACTTGCGGCGCAACCAGATGGCCAGGCCGTTCATCAGGACAAGAATGGCCAGGAGCACCAGGATCGCGGCCGAGGTGCGGCTGACGAAGCCGCGTTCCGGGCTGTCGGCCCAGATGTAGATCTGGGTGGGCAGCGTCGTCGCGCTTTCGAACGGGGTCGAGGGGGCCGAGGTCATGAAGGCGTTCATCCCGATCAGAAGGAGCGGTGCGGTCTCGCCGATGGCCTGGGCCATTGCGATGATCGTGCCGGTCATGATGCCCGGCATCGCCAGCGGCAGCACATGGTGGAAGACGACCTGCTGGCGCGAGGCGCCGATGCCGAGCGCGGCTTCGCGGATCGAGGGCGGCACCGCCTTCAGCGCGGCGCGGGTTGCGATGATGATCGTGGGCAGCGACATCAGCGCCAGCGTCATGCCGCCGACCAGCGGCGAGCCGCGCATCAGGCCGAACCAGTTCAGGAACACCGACAGCGCCAGGAGGCCGAAGACGACCGAGGGCACGGCGGCGAGGTTGTTGATGTTCACCTCGATCAGGTCGCTGAGCCGGTTCTTGGGCGCGAATTCCTCGAGGTAGATCGCGGCGCCGATGCCGACGGGCAGGGCGATGCCGAAGCAGACGAGGAGCAGGTAGAAGGTGCCGACGAAGGCGCCCTTCAGGCCGGCGAGTTCGGGAAAGCGCGAGTCGGCGTTGGTGAAGAGGCCGATGTTGAACGGCTGCGTGATGCGCCCCTCGGCCGCAAGCTTGTCGAAGGCGGCGATCTGGGCATCGCTGACGCGGCGGTTGGCCTCGGGCGTCGCGCGATCGATCAGGCCCTTGGCGAGCTGGTCGAAGGGGTCCGACATCGGCACGGTGATGGCGACAGACTTGCCGATCAGCGAGGGGTCGGCGATCACCGTGTCCCGCACACGGTATTGCGCGCCGTCCGACAGCATGGCCGTGATGTCGCGCAGGGCGCGGCCTTCCAGATCCGGGAACTCGGCCGAAATGGCGCCCTGCATGACCCGGCGCCAGTTGCTGCCTGCAATGTCGTTGGCATCCACCAGCTCGGCCGGGATCGGCACGTCCAGCCGGACATGGGTCTGGGTAAAGGCCTTGTAGCCGGTAACCGTCAGCGCGGCCAGCATCAGCGCGAGGAACCCCAGCGCGAGGGTGATCGACACCAGCCCCGCACTGCGCAGCCACAGTTCGCTGCGGCGGCGGCGGCGGATCCGGTCCTGATAGTCGGGTGCCTTCCAGTCGAAGGCCCGGGCGGGTGAGGCTGGGGTATTTGTGATGTCCGACATGTCCGGCCCCTAGTCGTAAAGCTCGCGATACTTCCGCACGACGCGGAGCGCGAGGATGTTGATACCGAGCGTGATGACGAAGAGGAGCGAGCCGAGCGCGAAGGCGGCGAGCGTCTTGGGGTTGTCGAACTCGGTGTCGCCGATCAGCAGGGTCACGATCTGCACGGTCACGGTGGTAACCGAGTCGAGCGGGTTGATCGTCAGCTTGGCGATGATGCCGGCGGCCATGACCACGATCATCGTCTCGCCGATGGCGCGGCTGACGGCCAGGAGGATGCCGCCGACGATGCCGGGGATCGCGGCCGGGAACAGCACCTTCATCATCGTCTCGCCCCGCGTCGCACCCAGCGCCAGCGAGCCATCCGACAGCGACCGCGGCACCGCCGACAGAGCGTCGTCGGTGAAGGAGGAGATGAACGGGATCAGCATGATCGCCATGCAGATGCCCGCCGCCAGCGCGGTGTTGGGCGACACGTCCAGCCCGGAGGACGCCCCGGCCGAGCGCAGGAAGGGAGCGACCACGAGGATCGCGAAGAAGCCATAGACGATGGTCGGCACGCCGGCGAGGATCTCGAGCAGCGGCTTGATGATGTTGCGCGCGCGGGGCGAGGCGAATTCGTTCAGGTAGATCGCCGAGAACAACCCCGTCGGCACAGCGACGATCAGCGCAATAATCATGATGACGACTGAACCGAGCACCACCGGGATCACCCCAAAGGCGCCCTGGCCGGCGACCTGGTCGGCCCGGATGGCGATCTGCGGTTCCCAGCGAAGGCCGAACAGGAATTCGCTGACCGGCACCATGCGGAAGAACTTGATGCTTTCGAAGACCAGCGACAGGACGATCCCCAGCGTGGTGAAGATCGCGATGGTGGAACAGAAGATCATCAGCCCCAGCACGATCCGCTCGACCCCGTGGCGGGCCCGGAATTCGGCCGACACGCGCGAGCGGGCGAAGGCGATCAGGGCGATGCAGAGGACCGCGATCACCACGACCAGCGCCAGGCGCGCCGAGGCGGTGCGCTCTGCCATGGCCTGGGCGGCGGCAAGCTTCCAGTCCTCGGGCGTGCCGAAGACCTGGCCGCGCGCAATGGACTTGATTTCTGCCAGGACCAGCGACACAGCGCCGCTGTCGAGACCCGACAGCTTGTCCTCGGGCAGGCCGGCCAGGATCGACCGGTCGATCACCGGCCCCTGAAACGCGAGCCACAGGAGGATCACGATCAGACCGGGCACGCCGACGACAAGGGCGGAGTAGAGGCCGTGAAAGCCGGTCAGCGAGTGGAGCTTGCCACCGCCAGCCCGGATCTGCGAGGCCGCCATGCGGTTCAAAGCATATCCCGCCAGCACGGCGACGAATAGGATGAGGAAGGCAAGACCGGTCACGACGATCCCCGTCTGGAAAGGGAGTAGGCCCGGGAGACAGATCCCCCGGGCCGATTGTTGCCGAGATTACTTCTCGGGCGCCGCCATGTTGACGGCGTTCTTCAGGGCGTCCTGGACTTCCTTGATCTTGTCATCGGCCAGAACGACCAGGCCGCGCTCTTCCAGATAGCCGCCGGCACCCATGGCCGCGTCCGAAGCGTAGGTGGCGAGGAACTCGTTCAGCCCCGGGATCACACCGCGGTGCGCGTTCTTGACGTAGATGAACAGCGGACGCGAGATCGGGTATTCGAACGAGGCGATCGTGTCCTGGTTGGCTTCGACGCCGTTGATCTTGACGTCCTTCAGCTTGTCGAGGTTCTCGAACAGGAAGGAATAGCCGAAGATGCCCACGGCATTCGGGTCGGCCTCTAGACGCTGGACGATCAGGTTGTCGTTCTCGCCGGCTTCGACGAACAGGCCGTCCTGACGCATGCGCGAGCAGTCTTCCTCGACGAATTTCTTGTAGTCGTCTTCGGAAGCGGTTTCCTTCAGCTTCTTGGCGTAGTCGGTGGACTCGCAGCCCTTGTGCATCGCCAGTTCGACGAAGGCATCACGAGTGCCCGAGGTGGGCGGCGGGCCGTAGGCGAGGATCGCCACGTCGGGCAGCGAAGCATCGACGTCCGACCACTTCTTGTAGGGGTTGTCCACGAGGGCGCCATCAACCGGAACCTTGGCGGCAAGGGCCTTGTAGACCTGCTCGAGCGTCAGGTTCCAGTCGGTCTCGTTCGCGCGGCTGATGGCGATGGCCAGGCCATCGTAACCGATCAGGGCTTCGGTGATGTCGGTCACGCCGTTCTGGACGCAGAGTTCGTATTCCGACTTCTTCATCGCGCGCGAGGCGCCGGTGATGTCGGGGTGATCCGCGCCGACGCCGCCGCAGAAGATCTGCATGCCGCCGCCGGTGCCAGTCGATTCGACGACCGGGGCAGCGCCGCCCTGGTTGGCGAACTCTTCGGCGACCGCCTGGGTGTAGGGAAACACGGTCGAGGACCCGACGATGCGGATCTGGTCGCGGGCTTCGGCCATCGTGGCCATGGCGGCAAGCGCCAGGACCGAAGCGGACAGGTGGATGGTTTTCATGGATGCACTCCTGCAAAACGTGCGGCCGTGGTTGGCAGCGTATGTCGGCTCTAGTCCGGTCGCATGACGCTTAGATTGCAGGATTGTAAAAACTGGATGACAGTCAGATGGCGCGTGCCGGTCCGCGCATGGCCCGCGCGATGGTTTCGGCGATCATCATCGTGGGGGCGTTGGTGTTGCCCGCGACGATCTGCGGCATCAGCGAGGCATCGACGACGCGAAGGCCTTCGACGCCCCGCACGCGGCCTTCGGGATCGGTGACCGAAGCGGGGTCGAGCCCCATGCGGCAGGTGCCGACCGGGTGGTAGATCGTCTCGGCCCGGGCGCGGATGAAGTCCGTGAGCGCCGCGTCCGAGGTCGCGTCCGGGCCGGGCAGGGTTTCGCGGGCGATGAAGCGGGCCAGCGGCGGCGCCTCGGTGATGCGGCGGGCGAGTTTCAGGCCGGCGAGGAGCGTCGGCAGGTCGTCGGGATGCGACAGGTAGTTGGCTGCGATCCGGGGGGCGGCCAGCGGGTCGGGGCTGGCAAGCCGGATGCGGCCCCGGCTTTTCGGCAACAGGTCGCAGACATGCAGCGTCAGCCCGTAGCCGAGCGACAGCCGGCGGCCGTGGTCGTGGAGGTAGGCGGGGATGAAGTGGAATTGCAGGTTCGGCCTGTCCCGCGACGGATCGGATCGCGCGAAGCCCCCGGCCTCGGCCACGTTCGAGGTGAATTCGCCGGTTCCGCGGCGCAGGTAATCGACGGTGGCGCGCAGGGCGCGGGGCAGGAACGAGGGCGCGATGCCGATCGCCTCGCGGCCCCTCAGCGCGGCCTGGACCGCAATGTCGAGGTGATCGGCGAGATTGGCGCCGACTTCGGGCGCGTGGTGCCGGACCGGGATGCCCAGGGCCTGCAACTCGGCGCCGGGACCGATTCCCGACAGCATCAGGAGTTGCGGCGAATTGATCGCGCCGCCCGACAGGATCACTTCGCCGCCCTCGGCCAGTGTCAGGGTCCGGTCGGCGAGGTGCACTCCGGTCGCGCGGCGGTCCTGGAACATCACGCGGCGGACCTGCGCGCGGGTCAGGATCGTCAGGTTCGGTCGCCCGCACGCGGGGTCGAGGAAGGCGCGGGCGGCGCTGAAACGGCGGCCGTTGCGCTGGGTGACCTGGTAGAGCCCGACGCCCTCTTGCGCGCGGCCGTTGAAGTCGCGGGTTTCCGGTAGCCCGCAGGCGACGCCCGCGGCCACGAAGGCGCGGCTGAGCGGGTTCGGCTGGCGGAGGTCCGAGACGGCGAGCGGCCCGCCCTGGCCGTGATGGGCGTCCGAAAGGCTCTGATTGTCCTCCAGGTCGCGGAAGATGCGGCTGACCTGGGGCCAGTCCCAGTGATCGCCCGCGGCCGCGGCCCAATCGCGGTAGTCCTGGGGATGTCCGCGCATGTAGATCATCGCGTTGATCGAGGAGGAGCCGCCCAGCACCCGCCCGCGCGGCCAGTAGAGGCGTCGGCCTGCGAGATTCGTTTCGGGTTCGGTCGTGTAGCCCCAGTTCAGCCAGCGCATGTGCGCCAGTGCGGCCAGGCCGAAGGGCATGTGCAGCATCGGGTTGCGGTCGGGCGGGCCGGCCTCGACCAGGCAGACACGGGTTCCGGGAGCGGCCGAGAGGCGGTTGGCCAGCACGCAGCCGGCCGAACCCGCGCCGACGATGATGTAGTGGAAGGAGGTCATGACAGCCACCGGCGGACGGCAGGGACGGGGGCAGGGCATGGACGGGCGCGGGACATGGCGCGATCCTGGCCCGCTTCGCGCGACCGGCCTAGCGCGACGTTGCGTCAGGCAAGCTCGGGCAGGAAGGCGGGGCAGGCGAGTTCCAGGCCCTCGGCATAGATCACCTCGTCCTCGTCGAAGCGCAGCGTGAAGAGGCGGGCGTTGCAGTGGGTTTCGAGGCAGACGAATTCGCCGTCCGCCAGCCGCGCGGCGGGAATCGCGGCGACAGGCACGCCATAGAGCGCCTTCGCCCGCCAGTCGCGGATCAGGACCGGCTGTCCGGGGGAAAGGAGCAGATCCTGGTCGGGGCGGTCATGGCCCATGGTCGAGGCCTTGATCCGCACCAGATTGGCCTGCTTGCGCGCCACGACCGAGACCGAGGCCAGCCGCCGCGCCCCGGCGCGGGTGACGATTCGGTCGCCGGGGGCGAGGAATTCGACCGGGATCAGCCCGTCGAGCGTGCGCACCATGGTTCCCGCCAGTATTCCTTGCGCGTCGGGCGTTCCGGCCCCGCCAGCGGATCGAGAGAATGGTGCGTCGGCGTCCACGGTGCGGCCTTTCCCTACATGATTGCCTTTCAGTCGCAGGGCTTTGTGGTCGGCTTTCGATGCTGGTTCGGTGATTTCGGGGCAGATGTGGCCTGATCCCGCTGCGGTTGTGGCGCAAATGGGGCGTTTCGCCCTCGCACCTCGGGCAAGGCTTTGCTAGAAGGGCGCGGCGTGCGGGTGTGGCGGAACTGGCAGACGCACCGGATTTAGGTTCCGGCGCCGCAAGGCGTGGGGGTTCAAGTCCCTTCACCCGCACCATTCCCTTCGATCATGGGCCAAAGCCGATCGTGAAGCTACGTCACGATCGGCCCGCCAAATTCGGCTTGATCGGTCAAGGAATCAAATTTAAGATTAAGTATTGATCGAAAAAATGGAGTTTCCATGCCGATCCTGACCGATGATCGACCGGGTCCCGAGATGCAGACCCGGCGAGGTCCCTTGCCCGTGGCGCTTCAGCTGCTGGCCGTCGTTGCCGGCCTGGCGGCCCTGCCGGCGCTGATCCTGCTGGCCGGCAAAGCCTTCGAGGCGGGAAGTGTCGCGGCGCTTGTTTTCCTGCTTGTGGCGGCCACCCTGCTGTCGTGGTTCCTGTGGAGCGTGAACCGGCTTGGCCGTCTGATCCGGCGCGGAGAGGCGCTTTCCCCGCAGGCCGCCACGGCCCTGACGCATATCAGCCTGGCCACTCTGGCGCTGGGTGCGCTGCGCAGCCTTGGCGGAGCCTGGCTGGCCGGAGTGCTGGCACTTGATGCGCCAAGACTTTCCGGCCCGCCGGGCGTGCCGGACCTCATGCTGCTTCTGCTGTGCGGTGTCGTCTTGTGCGCCGCGCGGGCGATGTCCGATGCCGCAATGCTTTCGGACGACCAGGCGCATATCGTCTGACCATGGCCATTGTCCTGAACCTCGACGTGATGCTGGCCCGGCGCAAGATGCGCGCCCGCGAACTGGCCCGGGCGGTCGGGCTGACCGAACAGAACATTTCGGTCCTGCGGTCGGGCCGGGCGCGGGGGGTGCGGTTCTCGACACTGGAGGCGATCTGCCGCGAGTTGGGCTGCCAGCCTGGAGACCTGCTGGAATACCGGCCCGATCTGCCAGGGCCGGAGGAAACGGGCGATCTGCCGGACTGACCCGGCACCGCCACTCAAGGAGCGAAAGATGAAAATGACAGTGCTCCCGCTGCGGCGGGTCGTGACCTCCTGTGCCCTTGTCATGGGGCTGGCGGCAACGCCGGCACCGGCTCAGGACTGGTATGCCGGTTTCAGCCTTGGCGGATCGGGCGCGCAGAGCGCATTCTCCGGCGGCGTGGGCGAGGCCGAGGCGGAATACGATCCGGGGATTGCCTTGATCGGGTTTGTCGGGCGCGAGATCGCGCCGCAGACCCGACTCGAGGCGCAGCTCTTCCATGCGTCGCTGGATGTGGCGAACATCGACAGGTCGATCGGCACCCCGGATGGTGGACAGCTGCATTCCGGCGGTCTGTTCTTGAACCTGATCCGGGATTTTCCGACCGGCGGATCCCTGACTCCATATGCGGGCATCGGCGTCGGAGCGGTGAACCTGCGCTACGACCTGGTGCGCGATCTTGACGGGGGGACGCTGCACCGGGACGCGGTCCGCGCGGCGGGGCAGGTCATCCTGGGGGCCTCGGTCCCGGTTAGGGACGACTGGTCGGTCTTCGGCGACCTGAGGGCAGTCTGGGTGGAGGACCTTGACGGCACCACCTCGACCGGCGCGGAGGTCACGGCCGAGACGAGCACTCAGCTTCTGACGATCGGGCTGATGCGGCGCTTCTGATCCGGCTACCGCCTGCGCAGGGTCATGCCCAGCCGCCGTTTCGTCTTGCGGTTGGCAGCGTCCCTGCGTATAGGGCGGCGAGACTCCGGTATCGGCCGCCTTTTGCGGCCCAGAATGACGTGGAAGGACGCTAGATGCAGGTCACCGAGACCCTGAAAGAAGGCCTCAAGCGCGGCTACACCATCACGGTGACGGCGGCCGAACTGGACGCGAAGGTCCAGGAAAAGCTGCTGGAGGCCCAGCCCGAGGTCGAGATCAAGGGCTTCCGCAAGGGCAAGGTGCCGCTGGCGATCCTGAAGAAGCAGTTCGGCACCCGCCTTCTGGGCGACGCGATGCAGGACGCCATCGACGCGGCGATGAAGGATCATTTCGACAAGACCGGCGACCGCCCGGCGTTGCAGCCCGAGGTCCGGATGGTCGGCGGCGAAACCTGGAAAGAGGGTCAGGATGTCGTGGTCGAGATGACCTATGACGCGCTGCCGCCGATCCCCGAGGTCGATGCCTCCAAGCTGAAGCTGGAACGGCTGATCGTGAAGGCCGACGACAAGGCCATCGCCGAGGCTCTGGAGAACCTGGCCAAGTCCGCCCAGTCCTTCGAGGACCGCAAGAAGGGGGCGAAGGCCAAGGAAGGCGACCAGGTGGTGATCGATTTCAAGGGCTCGGTCGATGGCGAACTGTTCGAGGGCGGCTCGGCCGAGGACTTTCCGGTGGTGCTGGGCTCGAAGAGCTTCATCCCCGGCTTCGAGGACCAGCTGGTCGGCGCCAAGGTGGGCGATGAGGTGTCGGTGAACGTCACGTTCCCGGAAAACTACGGCGCCAAGCATCTGGCCGGGAAGGCTGCGGTCTTCGCCTGCACCGTCAAGGCGGTGAAGGAGCCGAAGCCGGCGGAGATCAACGACGAGCTGGCGAAGAGGTTCGGCGCCGAGGACCTGGCGGCCCTGAAGGCCCAGATCGCCGAGCGTCTGGAGGCCGAATACAAGGGCGCCGCGCGGGCGGTGCTGAAGCGGTCGCTGCTTGACCAGCTGGACGGCATGGTCAAGTTCGATCTGCCTGCAAGGCTGGTCGAGGCGGAAGCCAACCAGATCGCCCACCAGCTGTGGCATGAAGAGCACCCCGATGAGCACGGCCACAACCACGGCCATATCGAGACCACGGACGAGCACAAGAAGCTGGCCGAGCGCCGCGTGCGCCTGGGCCTCCTGCTGGCCGAGATCGGCCGCAAGGCCGAGGTCACCGTGACCGACGCCGAGATGACGCAGGCCGTTCTCGCCGCCGCCCGTCAGTATCCGGGGCAGGAGCGTCAGTTCTTCGAATTCGTGCAGAAGAACCAGCAGATGCAGCAGCAGCTGCGCGCGCCGGTGTTCGAGGACAAGGTGGTCGATCATCTGGTCGGGCTGGCCGGGGTGACCGAGAAGGAGGTCTCGAAGGAACAGCTGCAGAAGGCCGTCGAGGCGCTGGACGAGATGTAGACTCGCACCCCAGGTCAGACGGGTAGGATCAGGCCGCGCCTTCGGGCGTGGCCTTTTCCGTTCGGGCCTCTGCCCGGATGACCAGGAGCCCCGCCACGATGAGAAGTGCGATGCCGGCCCAGGCAAGCGCGGTCGGAAGCTGCGCCCAGAACAGCCACCCCCACAGCACGCCCCAGATGATGAAGCTGTATTCGAAGGGCGCGACGGCGGAGGAGGGCGCGACCCGGTAGGCATAGGTCAGGAGCGACAGGCCGATCGAGGCGATGACGCCGCAGGCCATGAACAGAAGAAGGTCGCCGAGCGGCATTTCGCGCCAGCCGCGCGTGAGGAAGGCCAGCGACGGGTGGCCGGCGCCTTCGTGGGCGCCCGAGCCGAAGATGGCAGCCAGGGCCAGCGCGCTGGCGAGAAAGGAGAGGTTGCCCCAGAAGGTCATGGCGCCGGCGGTCTCCGTCCGGCCGAGGACGCGGGTGGCCAGCTGGGTCAGCGCGTAGCCGAGCGCGCCGAGCACGGGCAGAAGCGCGGCGGGATCGAAGACGCTGGCGCTGGGGTTGAAGATCATCACCATGCCGATGAACCCGGCTACCAGCGCGATCAGGTTCAGCAGGCCGATGCGTTCCTTGAAGACAAGGGCGGCGGCGATGGTGATGAAGAGCGGCGCGGTGAAGAACAGCGCCACGGTATCGGCCATGGGCATTGCGGCCAGGCCCAAATAATAGGCGGTGTAGGCGGTGAAGTTCAGGACGCCGCGCGCCAGCATCAGGGCCCAGTTCGGGGTGGTG